>JAQULD010000083.1 GCA_028719045.1 Candidatus Omnitrophota bacterium
AATCTCCGGTGATTTCTTCTTTAAATAATCATACAACTCGTAACCGTTATTGACTGTTTCGACAAAATACCCCTTTTCGCTCAAGATGTCCTTGAGGGTTTCGCGAATACTCTGGTTATCATCAGCGATGACTATACCGATCTCTTTTTGCATGGTTACTTAGGCCCCCTGCTTTTAGATTTTGATATTTCCAGAAATATCTTAACTATCTCCGGATCAAATTGCGTGCCAGCGCCTTCCTGAATAATCTTTAGCGCTTCTTTTTTGCTATAGGCCTTGCGATACGGCCGGTCCGAAACCAGCGCCTGATAAACGTCGGCTACCGCGATAATCCTTGCTCCCAGAAGTATATCCTTTCCCCTAAGCCCACTGGAGTATCCCAAGCCGTCAAACCTCTCATGATGGTGAAGGACGATAGGAACCACTGCGCTTAAAAAATGCACGCTCCGGATAATCTCGGCTCCGATCTGAGGATGGGTCCTTATTTTCTTTAATTCCTTTTCATTAAGCTTCCCTTTTTTATGCAGGATTTTATCCGGGATGCCGATCTTACCCAAGTCATGTAATATCGCCGCGTGTTTAAGGCTCTCCAGATCCTTCTCAGAGATGTTGAGCTTTTTCCCGATCTCAATGGCTATAGAAACCATATTTTCGCCGTGCTCGCTGGTATAATAATCTTTGGCTTCGATGGTCTTAGCAAAAGCATAGATGGATTCCAGCAGAGTCTGGTTGACCCTGCCTTCCATCTTGAGTAGTTTTTCTTTCATTTGCTCTACGCTCTCTTCTTCACCTTTGCTTATGCCATTATTTGCTTGCTTTTTGCTTATCTCTGAGAACGTAGCCAACCTGTTACCGCCCATTTCCTTTGCGGCACGCAACGTCTTATCTGCCGAATCCATAAGGGCCATCTCCGTATCCACACCGTCCTCCGGAAAACTGACCAGCCCCATGCTTATCTTTAATTTTATTTTTTGACCCTGGGGATCAAATACATGTTCAACCAATTTTTCCAATAGCCTTGCGCCGAAGATAACGGCACCCGCTTTATTGGTATCGGGCAAAAGGGTAAGAAACTCCTCGCCGCCATAGCGGATAACTATATCGTTGGTCCTGGCAGAATCCTTTAAGCACTGCGCGAATTCCTTCAGGATCAAATCTCCACATTGATGTCCATATATGTCATTTATGGACTTAAAGTAATCGATATCGATCATTATTACTGAAAGAGGCAGTACATACCTCTGCGCCCTTTTAAATTCCGACGACAGCCTCTCCTCCAGGTACCGGTAATTGTAAAGGCCGGTAAGAGGATCCTTGACGCTAAGCTCTTTAAGCCTGTTCAAGAGGTCTTTATTGCTTAACATAAGCTCCTGCCTCTCGATCGCTTTTTTGATGGTTATCTTTAGCTCGTCTATATTAAGAGGTTTCTGCATATAGCTAAACGCCCCTGCGTTCAAAGCGGCAATAGCGTTCTCCGCAGAGGCATACCCTGTAAACACTATGACGGCGGTGTCGCTGTTAGCCGCCTTTAACTCTTTCAACAAGTCCAATCCTGAACCATTAGGAAGCTTAAGATCAACTAAGACGATGTTATAGAATTCTTTCGCCAGATTCTCTTTTGCGGGGGCAATGTTTCCCACCGTGGTTATCGCATAGCCTTCTTCGCTTAATATATCTTTTAAAGATTCACATATATTCGGATCATCGTCAATGATCAGCATCCGGATATCTTTATACATTTTTACTCTCTCCTATTGGCAATCTTATCGCAACGCTAGTCCCTTTGCCGGCTTTACTGGCGATCTCAATAGTGCCATTATGCGCCTCGATGATGATTTTGGAAATTACCAAGCCTAACCCCATCCCCCTGGTTTTGGTGGAAAAAAACGGATCGAAAATCATTTTCATATCTTCTTCTTTTATTCCGCTACCGGTATCTTCAAAGACAATGTTCACCCAGCCGCCCGAACTGCCTGCCTTTATTGTCAACCTGCCTTTCTTGGCCATCGCCTCCAGAGAATTTAGAATTATATTGTTAAAGACGCGCGGAAGCTGTATCTCATCTGCCTGCACCGGCCCCAGGCCCTTCTCGATCTTAGTGATAACCTCGATTGTATCGGGTATCTTAAGTTTCTTAATACTCCTGGATAAAAGGTCTTCCAGGTCTACCGGTTTAAACTCCGGAGCCCTATTCCTGGCAAAACTTGTAATATTATCGATTAGCCTTTCAGTGTCGGCGATCTCTTCATCTAACATCCCGAGATGTTTTTTTACCTTTTCATCTCCATCTTGTAATTTCATCTGAAGAAAATAAACCGTGTTCTTCATAGCACATAACTCATTCTTAAATTCGTGCCCCATTATGCCGGAAAACCTGCCTAAAGCGGCGAGGTTTTCGGAACGAACCAGCTTTTTTTTTGCCGCGGTAAGTTCTTCCAGGTCCGCCTTGAGCTTATAGATGATCTCCTGGTTGAAAATCCCAAGGATATACCAGCAGGCCCAAGCCAAGATAATGGCGCAGAGGGCACGGAAGAACTGTACCGGAACGCCAAACAGGTTTAAAAAGGAAGCGTTATTTATGACCGAAGCGGGGGGAAAATCCGCTTTCGGGACAATGAGTCCGCCAAATACGCTATAAATACCTATTGAATAAGCAGCTATAAAGAAATATTTCCGGGCCTTAAACGGTTTTAGCTCGGCTTCATTCTTTCGATAGTAGGCTATAAAACCTAAAGCCGTCAATATCCCTCCGGGAAAACATAAGAAATAGCGGGGCCAGATAGTATGTTCTTCCTTTAAAGCGAAAAAAAATGTAAAAACAAATACACAGAAAACCAGCGTCATCCATTTGCTAAAAAACCTTTTGTTGAAACTCAAGCAGAAAAGACGGCGCCCGAATTCAAATAAAAAAACAAACGAGGCGGTTAAAACCACCGCCCGCGTCAGGTCCCACATATGCAACTGGTGCCCCCTGATTATGGTAAACATATCGAACCATTCATTTATCCCGTGGATTACCCCAAAAGCCCCCAATATCCAGATTATACCGGCCAGTTTAAAAGCGCTCTTGTGGCGCGGCTGTAGAAAAATCGCTATCCCCATAGCAAAGAAAGCCAATCCATAAATGAAAAAGACGATGTCTAAATTTTTTGTTAAAAACTCTGTCAGCATCTTCTACCTTAACTTTCCGGACTTTTTTTAATAACCTCTTCCAATCTAGCCAGGAATTTATCGATATCAATGGGTTTTGTGATTACCTCAAAATCCCCGCTCTTTAATCCTTCTTTATAAAAGATATCGTCGGCAAAAGCCGTTATAAAAATAACGGTTAACCCGGGGGCAATCTGTTTTAGGCTCTTTAAGGTATCTATGCCGCTCATTCCGGGCATCTTAACATCCATCAGCACGATTTTAAAATCGCCCCCTTGAACATCCTTGATTGCCTCCTGGCCGTCATAAGCACAGGCAACGCCATAACCCTTAAATTCCAGGATATCTCTCAAATTCTTACACAGAAGTTTGTTATCGTCCACGATAAGTATTCTCGCCTTTAATTTCATAGCCTTATGCTCCTTAAAGCTTAACCTGCCGGGAGGATCACGGTGACCGTTGTCCCCCGGCTTTCTTGGGAAGTTATATCAATAACGCCTTTATGCTTATTGATAATCATCTTGCATATAGCCAAGCCAAACCCAATGCCGCGCGCCTTTGTCGTAAACAGGGGTTTAAATAATTTACCCATATTCTCCGGCGCAATCCCCATACCCGTATCTATAAACAGAATCTTGACTTCCCCATCGGCCTGCTTACTTACCTTTAGAGTAAATACACCTTCATCGTTCATTGCCTCCACGGCATTTTTAATAACATTGTGAAATATCATGCTTAACTGCTCCTTGTCCGCTTCCATAAAAATCTCATTCTCCGGCATCTCTTTGACTATCTTTATCGTCTGGGGAATCCGTGAAGTGCTCAGGGCTTCTTTAAGCAGAGCAATAACGTTAAGGCGCACTTTATTGGGCTCCTTCATCCCGGAGAGGCTTAAGAGGCTGTCGATGATCGCAGTTGAATTTTTGACTTCGGACTCAATCCGCTCGATATGCTCTTTGAGTTTCTTATCCACAGTTCCCAGCTTCATTTTAATATAATAAGCGGAACTGCTGATAACGTTTAATGGGTTACGGATCTCATGCGAGACGCTTCCGGCCAACTGCCCCAATACCGCCAGCCGCTCGGCGATAAGCAGGTCCTCTTGCGTCTTGCGCAGCTGGCTTGTCCTTTCCTCAACCATCTCTTCAAGATGTTCCTGATGTTTATGCAGTGTTGCTTCGGCCTGTTTCATCTTTTCCAGCAATTTGGCGTTCTCCAGGGAAACGGCTGCCTCATAGGTAAACAAAGTAGTGATATCAGCCCTCTCCGCGGTAAAGACTGAATCGGAAAGGCGGTTTTCCAGATAGAGAATGCCGACCAGTTTATTCTGCTTGATTACCGGAAGGCAAAGCACGGATTTAAGTTTCATCTCCTGGACCTCAGGATTATCCTTGAATTCCCCTTTTTCCGAAGCGTTTTCAAGAAGGACCATCTCCTTAGTGCGATGGACGTAGCGGATAATCGCATGGCAGATATCTTTGCAATCCTCAAATTTCTGGTTAGTGGCCCGGACAACGTCCTTCTCGGTAATGTGGCTTTCGGCGCGGATTATCAGATCACCGCTTTCTTCCATAAGCAAATAGCCGTGCTGGGCGCCTGAACTTTCCAGGACCACGTTCATAATCTTGTCCAGCAGGACTTTCTCTTCCGTCTCCGCCGGAATAATCAAACAGGATTTAATAAGATAATTTATGTCAATATTCGGCAAGGTCAAGGCCGGGGCGGAAAAGCCAACCGCATAAATAGGCGCCTCTTCCTCGAAATACTCCGGGCGTTTCTCAATCAGGGACAGTTCCTTCCGCTGGGCACTGCACTTTTTATACAAGCGCGCCGCTTCTTTAAAAAATGTGGACGCCGTCGCCCTGCCCGGGCTGCCCTTATTTCGATTATTTTTAACGGCCAGGGGCACTTTTTCAATCAGTTCCCCCAGGCATTCATTTATGTGAGCTTGTAAAAAAGTATACCGGGATTGATACGCAAGGTCGATGGCCTCGATATACAAAACATGGGCCTGTTTTAAATCCCCGGTAACCCTTTCAAGTTCGGAATACAAAAACGCCAGATACGGTTTTAATAAAGGCCCCAAACCGGCCCAGGCCTGGATTTCTTTTATTAACGGCTCGATATACGAACGTAACTCTTCTCTATTCTTATATCCAGTCCCTTTTTCGTAAAGGCGCAGAGCGTTTAAAACTAAAAAGACATGCCACTGCCGCTTTAAGACATTATCGGTCAAGCCGGTAAGGTATCTTCTGACCCCCTGTAAATATTCTTCGGCTTTTTCATATTCCCCGAAATAATAATGCATCAGGCCCATATGCACATAATAGCTGCCGGCGGCGGCAACGTGATTATCCTTCTCCCAGAGTTTAAGTTTCTCCTCCATCTCAATGGGCGTATAGTTCTTCTTCATCGGCTCTATCCATCCGGCCTGCATCGCCTCAGCCAGGCGGACGGAAAAATAGAGGTGATATTTCTTGGAGAATTCCAGGCACTCGCGGGCATATTCCTCTGTCCTCCTGAAATCGTTTCCTTGCACCTGAAGGTTCCACATCAGCGGCCCGTAAGAGAGCCCCGCGTTGTAAAGATCCCCGGAATTTTTACCGCACTGTATGGACTTCAGGCAATAATCGACTATCTCTTCGGGATAGCTTCGCGAATGCGCGTTACACCAGACAATCCCGTTCATACCCCGCGTAGCGCCGAAGGTATTCGGGTATTTCTCGCTTAAATCGCGCGCCAGGTCTTCATATTTAAACGCTTTTTCAAATTCACCTTTCTCCCCCAGGCAAAGGCCCATTATGGAGAAAGAGTAGATGACCGATTCATCCATGCCGCCTTCCAGGCAATGCTGGGTCGACTGGGCTGCCGAAAGATAGAGCTGCGGCACAAGCCCCGACATATACAGATCGGGAATAAGTTCGCTGTAAAACGCCAATTCTATCTTGCTCTTTCTGTCTTTGGTAAACGGCATGTTTAAGATGGTATTCCAGACGTCGATATTTTTGGATTCTATATCCCGCATCAATTCTTCTCTTTTTCTCTGTGCTTGGCCGGGATCCTCCGGAATGGATTTATTGAAATAACCAAGCCCGCGGTTAGCGGTCTCGATGGCTTTAATAAAATTTCCGATTGAGGAAAGCGAAGTAGTCTGTTCGGCAAGACACTCCGCTTTATCCAGATCCGTCTTGGCGTTTTCAAGCAGTTTATTCAGCAGCTTTTCCGAGTCATCGTATTTGCCGCACATCAGCTCTGTCTTTGCCGATTTCTGATATATCTTAAAGGTCTTCTCGTATTGCGCTTCCCAGCAGTCCGGGGGTAGAAGTTCTCTGGCCAGCCGGAAATATTCATTCGCCGCTTCCGTAGCCAAGGCGTCCAAAGCCTTGTTGCCGGAATGATAGTTTATATCCGATAGCCGATAGGCCATCTTGGCGTCCAAACTATCCGGCTTGCCGAGGTTTAAATGGGCGGTCATCGAAAAGATGTTGAACATGCTGTCAACCCTCTCCGGATCCGCGCCTTCAGGCATACCGCTTAACAAATGCGTCCCGATGGCCCAATGGATCTGGCGCCGGCTCTGGGTGTCTATGGCGCTTAAAACCGCTTCCTGCACGCGGTCATGAACAAATTGCAGGTCATCCTTACTCTCCATCAAAAGCCCCTGAGCCAAAGCAGGCTTTAATATCTCAAACACATCCAGTAAAGATATTTCCTTAACCATTGAGATTTCGGTAGGAGAAAAACGGTTGCCCATGCAGGCGCAGTATTCAAGCAATTCTATCGCCGTAATAGGAAGTTTCTTAACTTTGGAGCTAAAGAGCGCGACCACTGTCGGCGGCATGTTTGATTGCCTGATCTTATTGATATCCCACTGCCAATGCCGGTGCTCATCCGAATACATAAGATTTTCGTTATTAAGGTAAGAAAGTATTTCGCTCACAAACAAGGGATTACCTTCCGAAAGGTCAGCGATAAAAACGGATAGCTCCCCGGTTTGAGAAAGAGGCGAATCAAGTATATAAGCCACCATCTCATGGCAATGCTCAGGCTGCAGGGGCCCTAATCTTGTCTCTTTGAGCGGGCTTTTTTGTTCTTTGATGTCGCGGATC
>JAQULD010000084.1 GCA_028719045.1 Candidatus Omnitrophota bacterium
ATGACAGAGCGGTTTGCGATGCCGAAAGCGACGGGTTGGTCAAAGTGGTTTGCGACAAGAAAGGCAGGATACTCGGGGCGCATATCGCGGGAGCAAGAGCAGGAGATATAATCCATGAATATGTGCTGGCAAAGGGCGCGGGTTTAAAGATTAACAGGTTAAGTTCGTGCATCCATATTTATCCCACGCTTGCACAGACAATAAAGAGGGCCGCAGACAATTATTATTTTGATGTCCTGAATTCCGGGACTTTCAAGTCGCTCGCTAAGCTTATGCTAAGGTTCCTAAGATAAATGAACGATAAAAACAAACCGGTTTTTCTTGCCCTGAAATTATTTATTGGCGTTTTGATCATCGCGGGAGTATGGTGGCTGGTTAAATGCGGGTGCCTGAGCCTTAAGAACCTGTCGCCTCAAGCGCTCAGGGATTATATCCGTCAATTTGGAATACTGAGCCCTCTGGTATACATACTGGCTTACGCTTTGAATACCGTATCGATATTGCCGCCGATCGCGGGGCTTTCTCTAGCCGCTGGCCTTGCCTTCGGTTCCGCCTGGGGTGCTGTTTATTTAATGTCTGGCGCGATGCTGGGCACATGTGCGACTTTCTTTATCGGAAGATATTTTGGCAGGGTATTGGTTCAAAAATGGATAAAAGGCAAGTTTAAGGCTTTGGACGAAAAACTCGGCTCAAACGGGTTTATGACCGTCCTTTTCTTTAGGGTAATACCGTTAGTCCCTTACGAGGTTTTGAACTATGCCGGAGGTTTATCCGGGATAAAATTCAAAGATTATTTTTTTGCCACTTTTTTAGGCCTCCTGCCCGGTGTGATCGTTTCTAGTTTATTCGGAGGAAGCCTGGGGCAGATCCACGGCGTAAAAGATATATTTTCCCCGAAGTTTTTGTTTACCGCGGGACTAATGGCGCTTATCATCGCGGTGCCGTTTGTATACAGGAAGTTTCGTAAAGGCGGGGATTGAGAATAGAAAATTGAACACAAAAAAGAGAGCTGTTGCTTATGGCCGAACCTTTTACCAATCGCCTTATAAAAGAGAAAAGCCCCTATCTTTTACAGCACGCCCATAATCCCATTGATTGGTATCCATGGGGTGAGGAGGCGCTGGCAAAAGCCAGGAAAGAAGAAAAGCCTATCTTCCTTTCAATCGGGTATTCCGCCTGCCACTGGTGCCACGTTATGGAAAAAGAGGCTTTTTCAAACATCGAGGTGGCGCAAATCCTGAACGATAATTTTATAGCGGTTAAAGTGGACAGGGAAGAAAGGCCGGACCTGGACAACATCTATATGTCCGCTGTTACCGCGATGACCGGGCGGGGAGGCTGGCCTTTGACGATAATACTTACCCCGGAGCTAAAGCCGTTCTACGGCGGGACTTATTTTTATCCCGAAGATGCACTGGGAAATCCAGGCCTTAAAACCATCCTGAACGCTATTACGCAAGGCTGGAAAAGCCGCAAGGGTGAAATTATAGCCACCAGCGAAGCTTTAAGCCGGGCAATAAGCGATATCGATGCCAGTAGTGAAAACGCGCCCGCTTTAGACGAGGCTGTATTGGATAAAGCTTACAAGGAATTCCTGCTTATTTTTGACCCTCTGTACGCCGGATTCGGAAGGGCGCCGAAGTTTTCAAACGGCCACACAATTTCATTCTTAATGAGGTACTGGAAACGCACCAGGGCCCAAAAATCCCTTGAAATGGCGCAGAGGACATTGATTTCTTTGTCGCGGGGAGGCATTTACGACCATATCGGCGGGGGGTTCCACCGTTACACTATTGACGAACAATGGCGTATACCGCATTTTGAAAAAATGCTTTATGACCAGGCTATGCTTTCAAAAGCGTATCTGGAGGCGTATCAAGCCGCCGGAAGAGAGGAATACCTGACGGTCGCGAAAGGTATTTTTGAATATGTGCTTGGCGAAATGGCTTCTCCTGAAGGCGCGTTTTATTCCGCGCAAGACGCGGACAGCGCTTATGACGCCGCCTCTCCGGATAAAAAAGAAGAAGGCGCGTTTTACTTTTGGACAAGCGAAGAATTATCGGAGCTGCTGGGGGAAGAAGCCGCGCGGATAGCCGGCCATTATTTCGGGATAGAAGCGAACGGCAATATCGAAACCGGGAAAGATGATGAGCTAAAGGGCAAGAATATCCTGTTTGTCGCTTCCGATTTCACCCGCACCGCCGCTTATTTCGGTAAAACCGAAAAAGAGATCGATGGGATTATTCAGGATTCCAGGCGTAAATTATTTTCCGCCCGCGCTAAAAGGCCTAAGCCGAGCTTTGATGACAAAGTGCTTTCGGACTGGAATGGCCTGATGATTTCAAGTCTGGCTTTTTCTTTTCGCGTTTTGAAGGAACCGCGTTACCTCATCGCCGCCAAAAGAGCAGCGGATTTTATTATTCAAAAGATGATTACCGCGGAGGGGGAGTTGTTCCACCGTTACCGGGACAATGAAGCGGCAATACCCGGTATGATCGAAGATTACGCCTTTTTCATCCAAGGGCTGCTCGATCTTTATGAAGCTACCTTCGAGCTGCCTTACTTGAGACTGGCAAAAACACTGGCTGAAAAGTTTCTGCTTGATTTCTGGGATAACTCAAATTCCGGTTTTTTCTTTACCGCGGATAAATCGCCCGGTATTTTGGCAAGGAGAAAGGATATTTATGACGGCGCTATCCCTTCCGGAAATTCGATCGCGGCGCTGGACCTGCTAAGGCTGGCGGGCCTGCTCGGGGAAAGAAACTTTGAGCGAAAAGCGGAAGCCGCGCTTGCGGCTTTTTCCTCAAAGATATGGGAAACTCCCAGCGCTTATGCCCAGGCGCTTATCGCCCTTGATTTTGTTTTAGGACCGCATGAGGAAATAGTGATCGCAGCGGATAAAACGGCGGATGCCGAGGAAATGCTTCTTGAGATCCACAAAAGGTTCCTGCCTAATAAAGTGGTAATGTTCAGGCCCAAGTCTCCGGATGAGGCTGTCCAGGTCATAAACCTTGCGCCTTTCAGCAAAGATTATATTTTATTGGAAGACAAGCCTACGGCTTACGTGTGCGTGAATCATTTGTGCAACTCGCCCACAAACAGCATCGAAACGTTAAAACAGAAGTTAGACGGATTGGAGAAATAAGATGAACGCTTTTCTTAATGTTTTAGAGAAATACGATATCCCGCGCGACGCGCTTAAGAGGGGAAATTTGAATACTTTACAGGTAAACCTTGGCAATCTTTGCAATCAATCCTGCCGCCACTGCCATATAGGAGCGTCTCCGGAAGGCAGGTCAATTATGCCGAGAAAAGTCGCGGATAGTATTTTAAGTTTTTTAAAAAGAAACGACATAAGGACTCTGGATATTACGGGCGGGTCCCCGGAATTAAATCCTAATTTCGATTACCTGGTAACCGGCGCCCGGGATTTTGTCCGGGAGTTGATCGTGCGTTCAAACCTTACAGTGTTCTTTGTGGTTTCCAAAGAATACCTGCCCGCTTTTTTCAGGGAAAACAGGGTGCACCTTATCTGTTCCATGCCCTGCTATACGAAAGAGAATGTCGACCGACAGAGGGGGGTAGGGGTTTTTGAAAAAAGCATAGAAGCATTAAGGCTGTTAAACGCCGAAGGGTACGCCAAAGATAGCGCTTTAAACATTGACCTGGTTTATAACCCGCAAGGGGCATATCTCCCCGCTTCCCAGAAAGAACTGGAAAAGGATTATAAAAATGCCCTGCGGAAAAGCTGCGGTGTGGAATTCTCAAGGCTCATTACCATAACAAACGTCGCTATTAAAAGGTTCAGGGAATACCTTGAGGAAAATAATGAGTATGAGAAGTATTCAAGCATACTGCGGAACAGCTTTAATCCGAAAACACTGGAGGCGCTTATGTGCCGGACTTTTTTAAGCGTGGGGTTTGATGGAAAAGTATATGACTGCGATTTTAACCTCGCGCTTGGCCTTGCCCTTAAAGATAGAGACGGTAATCCTCTGTCAATTGACAGGATAAACGCCAAGGATTTAAACGAGCGGATAGTTGTCACGGGAGAGCATTGTCTGGCCTGTACGGCGGGAAGCGGTTCAAGCTGCCAGGGAGCTTTAACAGGTTTTTAGGTAACGCCAGAAGAGGAGAGATATATGTCGGAGTTGCGCTATAATCAGATTTCCAGGGAATGGGTTATTATTGCTACTGAAAGGGCAAAACGCCCCCGGGATTTCAGCAAAGTGAAAAAAGAGAATAAGATCATCCCTGAGTATAAAGAGGACTGCCCGTTTTGCCCGGGTAACGAAGATAAAACCCCTGAGGAAACCTTCCGTTTAGGAGACACAAAAGCGTGGAAAGTAAGGGTAACCTTCAATAAATTCGCCGCTCTTTCTCCCAATGAGAAAAAAGCGAGAAAGGCAAGCGAGATCTGCCGGCCGATCAGTATAAGCGGTTTTGGTATACACGAAGTAATAATCGAGCATCCCAAGCATAATATGGTAATACCTTTAATGAGCGAGGAAGATGTGCTTAATATAATAAGGACTTACAAAAGCCGGTATCTTTCCATTAAAGTTATCGAAGGGATAGAGGAAATAGTCATATTTAAAAATCATGGCCCTCAGGCTGGCACTTCGCTTGAACATTCCCATTCGCAATTGATAGCCACTCCGGTTGTATCCACGCAGGTGCGTGACCGTATCGCGGGAGCGGCAAATTATTTCGACGAAACCGGCCAGTGTATTTTCTGCGCTACCCTCCGGGAGGAAACGCGCGATAAAACGAGGGTGATCCTGGAAACAAATGATTTCGTTTCTTTTCTGCCCTACGCCGCCATGTCTCCTTTTCATATCTGGATCTTCCCGAAAAGGCATGCCGCTTCATTTTCTGACATCAGGGAAGAAGAAATGCGCGACCTGGCGTGTAATTTAAAGAGCACCCTGGCCAGGCTGTATTACGGGTTGGATAATCCCGACCTGAATTTTACGATCCGCTCTATCCCGGTTAACGAAAATGGCCTGAAATACTTCCATTGGTACATAAGCGTTATTCCCAGGGTAACCCAGCCGGCAGGATTTGAGCTGGGCACAGGCATGTTTATTAATGTGGGAAAGCCTGAAGAAAGCGCGGAATTCCTAAGAAATGTGAATATTCCCTAAAAAAACGCGGGCTTCTTTTAAAAATCTGTTGAATTTTCGCGCCAGGGGCTTTATAATAATGGCTCAAAATTCAATAACCTAAGGAGAGCCCATGTTCGAGAAATTCCTGCCAAAAGAGTTCAATTTTTTCGATTTGTTCGAAAAACAGGTCGGTTTCGCCGTTAAGGCTTCCGCTTGTTTCTCTGAACTTGTCGCCAAGGGTACCATAGACGATGCCGCTATTGATAAAATACGCAATATCGAGCATCAGGGCGATGATGCGGCCCACGCCATTATCGAACAGTTGAACAAGAGTTTTATCACTCCATTCGACCGTGAGGATATACACGCCCTGGTCAAGGAACTCGACGACGTGATAGATATGGTCAATACCATTGTAAGCAGGCTCAAGGTCTATAAACTTACAGGCGTAAACCGTAATCTGATTGAATTCGCGGCCGTGATCAAAGAATCGGTTTCCGCGGTGGAGAGAGCGGTCAAAGGCATGCGCGATATGCGGAATTATAAAGCGGTATCCGAAGCCTGCGTTGAGATAAACCGCCTTGAGAACGTGGGCGATTCGATGAGGGACCAGGTACTGGCGGAACTTTTTGAGAAAGAAAAGGACCCCATCGCGGTGATCAAGTGGAAAGAGATCTATCAGGATGCCGAAACCGTCCTTGATATTTGCGAAGATGTAGCGCATGTGGTCGGCTCTATTCTGGTAAAACAGGCTTAATTTATGACATTCAGCATTTTTTTTCTGATAGCCCTCGCGCTGGTTTTTGATTTTTTGAACGGTTTTCACGATTCCGCTAATTCAATAGCTACCGTAGTTTCTACCCGGGTGCTCTCCCCACGCGTCGCGGTCCTGTGGGCCGCGTTTTTTAATTTTTTAGCCTTCCTTTTTTTTGGCCTGCACGTGGCAAATACTATCGGAAAAGGCATTATCGATATCGCGATAATAGATAAAGCTCTTATTTTCGGAACGCTTGTGGGAGCATGCGGCTGGAATGTCATTACCTGGTATTTCGGCCTTCCGACCAGTTCTTCCCACGCGTTGATCGGCGGTATGATCGGGGCGGCCCTTGTTAAAAGCGGTACAAAATCGCTGGTTTTTTCAGGCATCATTAAAACGGTCGCGTTCATATTCGTTTCTCCGGTGCTTGGGCTTATTTTAGGTTTTGTTTTAGGGCTGGTGGTGTACTGGGCCTTCCGCAGGAGTTCGCCCATGAAGGTGGACCATATCTTCCGGAAAGGGCAGTTGGTTTCCGCGGCTTTCTACAGCCTTGGCCATGGAGGAAACGACGCTCAAAAGACGATGGGCATAATCGCGAGCCTGCTTTTTAGCGCCGGCCTTCTCGGCCCTAAGTTTTACATCCCTTTCTGGGTTGTGCTCGTGTGCTATACCGCTATAGCCTTAGGTACCATGTTCGGAGGCTGGCGCATCGTAAAAACAATGGGGCAGAAGGTGGCAAAGCTTAAGCCGGTAGACGGCTTTTGCGCCGAACTTGGGGCCGCCTGCACTTTGTTCTTTTCTTCGGCTTTCGGCATACCGGTAAGCACTACCCATACGATCACAGGCTCTATTATGGGCGTAGGTTCTATCCGCAGGCTAAGCGCGGTAAAATGGGGTGTCGCTCAGCAGATCGTCTGGGCCTGGATGTTGACTATCCCCGCCGCCGCCCTCATTTCCGCTTTGGCTTATGCCCTTATCAGGGTTTTTCTTCGCTAAAAAGTCCCTTTCCCGCGAAACTTTGCTTGTTCAATTTCATCTAAATATTAAAGAATGGAGGGAAAAATGACTATCGAATCTTACGCTTATGGAGTAATGAAAGTAGACGGGAAAGTCTACGACAAGGATTTGATCGTTTTTCCTGAAAGCATAAATACAGAGTGGTGGCGCAGGGAAGATCATTCGCTTAGCATTGAGGACCTTGACAGCGTTGTAAAGTTCGAGCCTGAAGTTTTGATAGTAGGCAAGGGGACCGAAAAAAAGATGCTTATTCCCCTGCTGACGAAGCTGGCTTTGCAGGAAAAAATATCAAATTAAT
>JAQULD010000085.1 GCA_028719045.1 Candidatus Omnitrophota bacterium
AAACCCCTGGTTATGGAAAAACTGGGCGATATCTTCCTTTATTTTTTTCAATTCAGCCTTCCTTAAATCCTGGCGGCAAATTCTTTGCCGAAATCATAACAACGCTTAAGCTCGGTTTCATCAGGCTCGTATTTTACCGAAACGCCCGGAACCGCGGGCTCAAGCCCCGCCCCCTTTAAAACCGCCTCTATCTCTTTTACCGCGCCTCCTGCCCAGCCATAAGAACCGAACACGGCGCAAACCCTGTTCTTGGGGCCAAGACCCTTCACAAATTCCAGGAAACCCGCCATATTCGGCAGCATATCGTTATCGTGCGTCGATGAGCCGAAGAGAAAACCTTTGGCATCCAGCATTTCTTTTATGATCTCCGAACGGTCGGTGACAGGCACGTTATAAAGTTTTACCTCAACGCCCGCGTCAGTCAACCCCTCTGCCATTTTTCTCGCCATTTTTTCGGTCGCTCCCCACATGGTCTCATACATCACCACGACTTTTTTCTTGGTCTGGTTCTTCGACCAGTATAAATAGGCATTGATGGCTTTAGCGTGATCGCGGCGCCAGATCACCCCGTGGCTGGGAGCTATCATTTTTATCGGGATATTCATTTTCTGTATTTCTTCGATCTTCCTGTTGATGACCGCGCCTAAAGGCCAAAGGATATTCCCGTAATATTTTGCCGTTTCATCCATCAGCTCGCATTCATTAACTTCGTCGTCGAATCTCTGGTTGGTCGCGTAATGCTGGCCAAAGGCGTCGTTAGGCAAAAGGAGTTCTTCTTCCCGGCAGTAAGTGAACATGCTGTCCGGCCAGTGTATCATCGGCGCTTCGATAAAGGTTAAATTCCGTTTCCCTAGCGGCAATTTATCCCCGGTTTTTACAACCTGGAAATCCCAGTCGGAGTAATAATGTTTGTACAGCCCCTCCTTGCACTTGGCGGTGCCGAATACCTTCGCCTTGGGACAGAGTTTCATTATCGCAGGAAGCGCTCCCGAGTGGTCCGACTCCACGTGATTGGCAACCACGTAATCGATTTTTTCCAGAGGGACCACCTGCCTGATATTATCGATAAGCTCTTTCGAGAAAGAGCCAAGCACCGTGTCGATCAAAGCTATTTTTTCATCAATGATAAGATAGGCGTTGTAAGTAGACCCTCTATTCGTGGTATAGGTATGCCCGTGGAAAGTGCGCACATCCCAATCCACAACACCTACCGAATAAATGTCCGGCAAAATCTTAAAACTAGACATTTGAATTGCTCCTTTCTAATAACCCGTAAAATTTTCCAGGATGATATTCGCCAGGGGAAGCTTCAATTCTTGCGTAAGCATTTTTTTCATCGCCTCGACCATGGGAGGCGGACCGCAGATGTAAAATTTCCTCTGCGGATAATCAGGCACCTGGTTCTTTATGACCTGGCTGTCAATTAGCCCTATGGTGCAGGTGAAATCCGGGGCCGGCTCGCAAAGCACATGCGCCACTTTCAATTTCGGGTATTCTTTCTGCATGGAAGAAAAATCCTCCCGGAAAACTATGTCCTTGACCGAGCGGTTGGCGTAAACCAGGACAATATCCGTGCCCAGTTTTTTATCCACCGCGTATTTGCAGATGCTCCTTATGGGGGTAATGCCTATACCACCGGAGAGAAAAGCCACTTTCGCCCCGGGGTCATCCAGGGTGAATTTACCGTAAGGAAACTGCACGCGCAAAGGGTCGCCCGGTTTTAAAACCTCAAGCGCTTTGGAAAAGTCGCTTTGTGTTATCTTCTTGGTGAATTCTATGTAGCCTTTTTCAGTCGGCGAACTTGATATCGAAATATACCTCTTGCACTCTTTTTCCTGAAGCAAGTGCGCGCAAAGGAACTGCCCGGCTTTAAAGTCAACCTCCTGGTTCAATTCAAGCCTGACACTTTTAACGCTATAAGTGCGGTTGATTATTTCTTTGATCTTTAATTCCAAATCATAAAGCATACGGCCTCATCCTAGCTTATTTTTTCGAACATATCCTTGGCTACTCCGCATTCGGGGCAGACCCATGTGTCGGGAAGGCTCTCGAAAGCCGTCCCGGGCTTAACACCCTGGGTAGAATCGCCTATCGCCGGATCATAGATATACCCGCAAACCGTGCACCTGTATTTACTCATTATCAACCCCTTTTTTTACCAAACATTCGAATTGAATATTGGTGTGCTCCATGTGAAAATTGTCTTTTAAAAGCCTATTTATTTTGTGCAGTATTTCATTGGCTTTGCTGACATGGCAGTCTTCGATCACGACATGCGCGGTCAAGGCGTACATGCCGGTGGCAATGGTCCAGGCATGCACATGATGCACTTCATGCACTCCCGGGACCTCTTTCTTGAGCGCTTCCGTCAAAACATCTATATCCAGATGCGCCGGGGTGGACTCCAGAAGTATATCCGAAGATTCCTTGATAAGATTGATCGCCCAAATGACGATCAAAATACAGATAGCGAAAGAAATTATCGGGTCGATAATGTAATTCTTCGAGTAGAGTATTAAGAAGCCCGCCGCGACCACCGCGACACTTGAGAGCATATCGCCTATTTCATGTAAAAACGCGCTTCTTATGTTCAAATCCTCATTACTTACCTTTGCCAGTAAAAGGGTGCTTGCCCCGTTAATGATCAAACCCAGGCCCGCCACGATAAGCATTTCCGTAGCCCTGACCGCCGAAGGCGCTAAGAACCTTGTTACCGACTCGTAAACCAGGTAGGCGGAAATGAATATCAGCACTATCCCGTTGATAAAGGCGACCAGCACTTCCGCGCGGTAAAAACCGTAGGTCCTTTTCTTGCTTACCGGCCTTAGCGCCAACAATATCGCCAGGTAACTCATGCCGAGGGAAAAAAGGTGGGTGAGCATATGCCAGGCGTCGGAAATAAGCGCGAGGCTGTTCGTTAAAAAACCGCCGGCAAATTCTATGACCATGCCGACGGCAGTCAATATCAAGGCGGCTTTTAAGCGCCGGATTTTATTTGTTTTATGATGTAAATGGTGGGTTAGGCTCATAAAATTAATCAGGATACTCAGGTTGAATTATGCCATATTATAACATTTTTTTAAAAAGGTCAAAAATGTATTATTTTATTCCGTATCCTTATCTTTTATACAATCCGATCAGTTCCGTTTTATCCAGGATGTGGCCTTCCATGGCCTTCTCAAGGGATTTTTTATTGACTGCCCCGCTTAAATCCAGCGTTTTGTCCAAGGCGAAAAGTTTAAAGAAATAATGGTGAGTGCCTGACGGAGGGCACGGCCCACCGTAATTCTTCCTGCCGAAATCATTGTTACCCTGTTTTCCCGGAACGCTGTTTTCAGCGATCCTGGAAACAACGGGGATATCATAAACCACCCAATGCACCCATGTCCCCATAGGAGCGTCGGGATCATCCACTATCAAAGCGAGGCTTTTGGCATTTTGCGGGACATCTTCGATAATAAGCTCCGGGTTTACATCCAGGGCGTCGCAGGTAAATTTCTTCGGAATAAACGCGTTGTGCTTAAATTCAGGGCTTGAGATCTTCATTTTTTTGCCTCCTCCCTGGGCGCAGGCCACTCGGATAGACAATAAGAAGACAAATAACAAAACCAAAGCGACGCCAGGGATATTAAATTCTTTTTTCATGGTTATTTATCATTTTTGTGTATCGCTTCTTCAATTTGCGCTATAACATCCAAAGGGTTAAAAGGTTTCTTAAGGCACTTATGTATACCGCAGATGCTCAAAAGCGGCAGGTAGTCGTCTTTAAAAAAAGCCGTCATCACGATGATAGGCACATGCGCCAGTTCCGAGATATGTTTCAACTCGTCCGCCACCTGGAACCCGCTTTTCTCTGGCATCTTAAGGTCAAGCAATATTACATCCGGCTTTTCCCTGTTTGCCTCCTCCGCGACTTTTGTGGCGTTATTTACCGTTACCACCGCGTACCCGCTTAAATCCAGCGTTTCATTCAATTCCTCAAGGAATTCCTGGTCGTCATCCACGACCATTACCTTTTTGCTCATAGCCAAACCCTCCATTCTTTACAGCTAAACTTCCGCGGCTCGTTAAAACGGGCAAGCGCCTGCGGCGCATCCGCCTGAATATTCCGATTCCGCTAAAACCGGGTCCCCGGTATTTATCTGGTCCGCCCTGTCCTTATAATCAAAGGACAAAACCTGCTTTGCTTTACTGCCGTAGCGGTAAACCGTTATCCCCTTGCATTTCAATTCATGCGCGAGGTAATAGATCTTCTTCACGTCTTCGCTGGTCGCCTCCTGCGCCAGATTTATGGTCTTTGAAACCGAGTTATCGCAATATTTCTGAAACGCCGCCTGGATCGAAAGATGGCTGTAAGCGCTCACATCAAAAGCGGTAACAAATATTTTCTTTATGTCCCGCGGGACGCCTTTTACGCTTTTTAAGGAGCCGTAGTTGGCGATAACAGACATAAGCTCCTTATTATATATGCCTCTCTTCGCGGCGGTTTCCTCAAAACGCGGGTTTATTTCAAAAAGTTTTGTGCCGGACAATACGTTGCGCGTAAAACTTAAGGCGAACAAAGGCTCTATCCCGGAAGAACACCCGGCAATAATACTTATAGTGCCTGTGGGCGCTATGGTGTTTACCGTGGCATTACGCGGTTTAAGAGAAGACCTGGCGTATATTGACTTTTTGATATTCGGGAAAACCCCCCTTTTCCGGGCGAGTTCAGCCGAAGCCGCCAGGGATTCCCGTCGGATAAAACGCATCAGTTTTTGCGCCAGCGTCACCGCTTCTTGCGAATTATAAGCTACAGACAACATTATCAGCATGTCGGCAAAACCCATTACCCCAAGCCCTATTTTCCTGTTAGAGAAAGTGATATCCCTTATCCCGGGCAAAGGAAACTTATTCACTTCGATCACGTCATCCAGGAACCTTACTCCCCATTGCACGGAATCTTTCAATTTCCGCCAGTTGACAGAGCCGCCCTGTACCATTTTGGCTAAATTGATCGAGGCCAGGTTGCAACTTTCATAGGGTAAAAGCGGCAACTCGCCGCAAGGATTGGTAGCTTCAATCTCTCCGGCTCCGGGAACGGGATTCTTCCTGTTCAATTCGTCCAAAAATATAAGGCCGGGATCTCCTGTGCTCCAGGCGGAGTTAACAATAAGCTCTAAAACCGCCCTGGCGTTTATTGTCTTTATTTTCCTGGCGGTCCTGGGGTTTATCAGGTCGAATTTAGCGTTATTGCGCGCCGCTTCCATGAATTTATCGGTAACGCCAACAGAAAGATTAAAATTAGAAAAAGCGTCCCCTTTCATTTTGGCTTCGATAAATTCCACTATGTCCGGGTGGTCGCAGCGCAGGATCCCCATATTCGCCCCGCGCCTTCTTCCGCCTTGCACGATCACTTCGGTGGCTTTATCGAATATGCCCATGAAGGAAACCGGGCCGGAAGCCAGGGCCTTGGTAGAGCCGACCAAATCCCCTTTGGGCCTTAAGCGCGAGAAACTGAATCCCGTTCCTCCTCCGGTTTGATGTATTACTGCCATATCTTTCAAAGAACCGAAAATCCCTTCGACAGAATCCTCTACCGGCAGGACAAAACAGGCGGAGAGCTGGCCGATAGAAGTGCCGGCGTTCATCAGGGTCGGGGAATTAGGCATGAACTCAAGGCCGCGCATCATCTGATAGAATTTATCTTCCGCCTCAAAGCCCCCGGAATTTTTGCCCGCCTTGAAATGCTTTTCCGCCTGGGCTACGTTAAACGCCACCCTCCTAAAAAGCTCGCTGGGGGTTTCGATTATCTCCTGCGCTTCGTTTTTTAACAGATAACGCCTCTTTAACACCTCCATGGTGTTCAAGGGCAATTTCAGGTCATCTTTTAAACCCAACGCGGATTTTACCGAACGTATTTCGTTGTGTTTTTCCCTGTAAAGTATATAACTTTTAGCTATATGGTTGTACCCTTCGCTCATCAGGACGCTTTCCACGGCATCCTGGATGTCCTCTATCGAAGGGGCTTTATTTTTGTATAAAAACTCCAATTTCCAGGAGACAATATCCGTGATCCTGGCGGATACTATTCCTGCTTTCAGGGCATCCTTTAAAACCTCAAGGCAGGCGCGTTCGATGGCGCGCGCGATCTTCCGCTTATCAAAGGCAACTATTGAACCGTCCCTTTTCGTTACCTTTTTGACAAGATATTCCCTCTCCGCCATAACCGCCTTTCGAGTCTATTTCAATTTCCCGGCAAGTTCTTCCGACTTGATCAATTTAGCTCCGCGCCCGGATATTTCTTTTAAAGCGTTTTCCGAATCCTGCGGCTTCAGATCCACACCCTTAACCGCGTCCGCTAAAACATAAATTTTTAAGCCCTCTTTCAAAGCGTCCAACGAAGAAAACTTTACGCAATAATCGGTGGCAATACCGGCAATAAAAATTTCCGTGATCCCGAACATGCGAAGCAGCAAAGAGAATTCCCTGCCGTTGTGATCCTGCGCGTGGAACGCCGAGTAACTGTCTTTTCCCGGGTCCATCCCTTTAGACAGGATAATAGCTTCTTTAGGGAATTTCAGTTTCGGATGGAATTCCGCGCCCTTTGTATTTTGGATACAATGCTCCGGCCACACCCCTCCGAACTTCTTAAAATGCGCGGTTTTTTCCGGGTGCCAGTCGCGGGTAAGAAAAACAGGCAGCCCCTTGGCGCTAAAGATCTTTATACACTTATTTATCGCTGGGATTATCTTGTCGCCTTTGGCCACCGCGAGCTTTCCTCCGGGGCAGAAATCATTCTGCACATCGACTACCAGGAGCGCTTTCTTTAATTTCATCAAGCGTTCTCTTTCATTTTATTCTCAGTTTCCGTATTCCTGGTGACAATAGGAGTGACCGAGCGTTCTTCCACTTCGTCCGCTGATACCGCTTTTACAGGTATGACCTGTTTTCCGTCCGGAAGCGCGTAACGCATG
>JAQULD010000086.1 GCA_028719045.1 Candidatus Omnitrophota bacterium
CCAATCTTTTGTCTTTAAACGCCGCTATCGAAGCGGCAAGGGCTGGCGAGGCAGGGCGTGGATTCGCCGTGGTCGCCGAAGAAGTGCGTAAGCTCGCAGAAGGCTCCGCGCACGCGGCAAACAGGATACAACAGCTCGTCCAGAAGATTATTAATGAGATCGACAGGGCCGTAGGGCTGGTAGTGAGCGAGAAAGAGCAGGCTGAAGACGGCCGAAAGATCGTCCAGATAACAAGTAAAGTCCAGGTTAACATCCTGGAAGTAGCCAATCGGGCAAAAGACCTGATGCTTAAGATTTCCGAATCGGTCCCGCAGCAGTTAAAAGCCACTGAAAAAGTCATGGATGGGGTAAGGGAAGTAGCCCGGGTAGCTGAACAAAATGCCGCTTCTACCCAGCAGTTCTCGGCTAATACCGAAGAAATGACCGCTTCCATGGAAGAGATGAGCGCGGGCGCGGCTGAACTGGCCAAGACATCAGCTGAATTAAGAGAATTGGTCGCTCAGTTTAAAGTTAAGTAAAGCTGCAAAAGTGGAAGAAAAAAGAAGATATAACAGGTTACTTGTAGATAATAAAAAAGCGGTTTTAAAAGAAGAAAGGGGGACTTGCGAAGTCCCCCTTCTTGATTTAAGTATCGGTGGAATGAAAGTGCTGCTTGATAAAGAGGTAGCTTTAGGAGAAAAACTTTCCGGAGAGTTTCAAATTTCCCCGAGACTCGGAACTTACTTTGTGGAAGGGATAGTCATCTGGTTAAAGAATTCGCTTAAATCAACCGGCCACGAAGTAGGCATAAAATTCGAGAGAATAAACACGATTTCCCTCCCCTAAGAGCCTTGCCCCGTTAAATATTTAAGGTCTGCTGCGCCTGTCGATCACATATACGCTTCCGCCTAAAGTCTTAGCGTAATGTTTTAGTTCCGTGGAAATTTGGGTTATTTCTGCGATGTGGGAGAATTTCTGGCGTTCATTGGTGGATACTCCGATGGATACGCTAAGGAGGGCTATTTTACACAGTTCGCCTTTCCTGTTCTTGGCTATGATATAGCCTTTTTTCCTGTCGTCTGCATCGTAATATTCAAGAACGGTATTGTCGAAATCCGACAAAATTTTCTTGCAGATTTCTTCCACGTGGCTCGGTGTAGTGATGAAGATGAAGTCATCGCCCCCGATATGGCCGAGGAAATCAGTGGAATTGCCGTATTGCTGTAGGGCGCTGATCACGATCGCCGCGGTATGGGATATGATCTTGTCCCCTTTTTCAAAGCCGTAACGGTCGTTAAACTCCTTGAATTTATTCAAATCCAGGTATCCTACGGCCAAAGGAAGCTGGGCTCTTATCCTTTCCTCAAGTTCCTTCAAAAGTGAAACGTTTCCCGGAAGCTTAGTTAAGGGATTTGCTTCGAGATCCCTGGTTATACGCACGAGCGAGGATTTTACCCGCACCAGGAGCTCGCCGGGTTCAAAAGGCATCTCGATATAGTCATCGGCGCCTGCGTAAATGCCCTTTATCTTGTTTAAAGGGTCTTTTGAGTTCATTAGCAGTATGACGTTGATGTGGCGCAGGCGGAAATTGCTGCGGATGGATTTGCAGATCTCTATGCCGTTAATATGCGGGGATTCGAAATCACAGATCAAAAGATTGAATGATTCCTGATTCAGGATGGTTTTTGCTTCCTCCTGATTCGCGCAGGCTTTGGTTTTGTACCCTTCTCCGCTTAAAAGCTCAAAGAGCAACGTGCGTGTCTGCGCGTCTTCTATCACTATGAGTAAGTTGCTTTCAGCCAGTAAATCGCTCATATTTAATTCTTAAAATACGGTATTTATGCTTTTTTATCTAAAGATTCAAGCAGTTTTTTGCAGGAATCCTGAATAAATTGCACTGTTTTAGGGTCCAATACGAGATAAAAACCGCCTGTTATCTTCTGTTCCGGTTCTTCAAAGATAGTTTCGATGAAGAGGATATATTCGTTGCCTGATGAAACAGCCATTTTGAGGATTTGCTGCACCGGGCCGTTTACCAGGGTCGGTATAGAGGGGATGATCAGGGTTTTTAAGATCATGCTCAAAGCGCCGGCAAAAGAGGAAATAACCACATTGCCCACCTCTTTGATCAGGGAAATGCCCATTTCCGTGAACATACTGTTCTTTTTATCATCCTGGTTGACCTTATAGCACATGTCCACCAGCTTAAAGGCGCTTTTTTCGTCCAGCAGGAACAGGACTTTGCCTTCAAGTCCGGTCAATATCTGGCTGAAAACGCATACTACTATCTGGTCCTCTCTAAGCTTCTTCATTGCCACTTCGCTTGAGACTACATCTAAATTCGGGACTTTGAGGTTGATTTTTCTGCCCAATATCTCAGATAAGGCTATGCTTCCCTGACCGGCAGAAATAGTGCCGACTTCCTTCAGGATATCCATTTCGTCTTTCATTCTCACCCCCGGTATTTTAAGGAAAAATTTTTGAAAAATTTGGGAATTAATGCTATACTTAAGTGGTTTTGTCTCTTAAAGCGAAAACAGCCAAGAAAGTGCAATCCTTGCAAGAAGTTAGATAAATTAAGCTTAAGAACCGGCATAATTTATACACTAGATTAGATAATATCATAATTAAAGTTCAGGTCAAGAGAAATCTATCCGGGCGGGGCAATAAAAACCTTGACCTCGCTTTAAACTTGTGTTAAATTGGCTAAGATTATCCTTTCTGGTAAGAGTTTTAATCTGCCGGTATAATCAATAAGCATAGCTTGATTTATCCCCACTTTAGTGGTAACATATTATTCTTGTTCATTGGTTAATAATAACAGGGAGGCTTTTTAATGAAAGCGCAAAACCAGCCACAAGGATTTTTCGGAAGTGCGAAAAAATTAATACCGTTGTTAATATTCATAAGCGGTTCTTTTTGTCTTTATGCTTTAAGCGGCTGTTCTTCTTCAAAAAATGCGGAATCAAAACCCACCATTACGGTCTGGCACTGGATGACCGACAGGCAGGAAGCGTTCAAAGAGTTAGCGAACAGGTATGAAGCAAAAACCGGAGTAAAAGTGGATTTCGAGCTTTACGCTCCGTCAGACGCGTATACGCAAAAAGTCCGGGCCGCCGCGCAGGGAATGAATTTGCCCGATATCTTCGGGATACTGGCGGAGAAAAGAGATTTCGCCTCGTTCATAAAAGCGGGCCACGTGTTAAATTTAAACTCCTACATGGACGCGGACTCCGGCAAGTGGCGTAATTCCTTTTTCGGCAACGCCCTGGCCGTGAACCAGTTCTCCGAGGCCAACACTTACGGTGTGCCTTCCGGGACCTACGGCGTACCTATAGATGTCATGACAATCCAGATGGTGTATAATAAAGACCTGCTTAAGGACCTGGGTTTTGATCCCGCCAAGCCACCGGCCACTTTTGGCGAACTTCTGGAAGTAGGCAGGAAAATAAAGGAAAAGAATATCCCTGAGGTGCAGGGTTTTGTTTCAGGATGGGCTGAATTATGGATGATCGATTGCCTGGCAAATAATTATGCTTTTAACATCATGGGAAAAGATAAGGTATTGGCTACAATCAAAGGCGAAGTGCCTTATACCGATCCTGATTGGGTAAAAGTCTTTAGTTTGTTTAAACAGATGCAGGATTCCGGGCTTTTATCCGGGGGGATAATCGCCATGGTCAATAAGACCGCCGAACAGCTGTTCGCCACCGGCAAGGCTGTTTTCGCTTTCAACGGTTCCTGGTGCGTAAATGTTTATAATGGGATGAACCCCAATTTAAATTACGCGGCAATGCTGCCTCCTAAGGTTTCGGATAAATTCCCGGTGTCTATCTGGGGCGGGGCAGGCTCTTCTTTAATAATAAACGCCCGTTCCCCCAGAAAAGAGGAAGCGGTAAAGTTTATGGAATGGTTTACCGGACGCGACCAGCAGGCTTACCTGTCGGAAGCGACGCATAATCTCCCGGCAAACAAAGAAAGCCTTACCAAGATACCGGAAGTCCTGTCCCAATTCGCGGATGATATGGATCTTACCACTCATCCCAATACTTGGGGCGTATCGGAATTTCCCGCAGTAATAGAAACGTTTGACCAGGGTATACAGCTGATTATTCTCGGCAAGAAAACTCCGGAACAGCTGGCTCAGGATGTGCAGAAAGTCAAAGAAAGAGAATTAAACAAAAGAAAAGCACAATAGAAAATATTCTCTTTTCAGGAGAGTATCTTCCCGTTATGAAATTAAAACAAACGTTAGAAAATTATTTCTTTATTTTACCCGCACTTTTAATCTTCACTATTTTTTATATAATCCCCTTTATCTGGGTTTTTCAGTTAAGTCTGTATGATTGGAATTATATCGCCGCCTCCGAAAAGATCTTTGTCGGGCTGGGCAACTTTAAAGAAGTCCTCTTTCAGGATACTTCCTGGTGGCAGTCGATGCGAAACGGCGTATATATTACGTTTATCGCGCTCACACTTCAGAATGCCCTCGCGTTCCTGTTAGCTTTAGCCTGTGACAGGGAAATACGCCTGAAAAGGTTTTACAGGCTTGTTTTCTTTATTCCACCGGTTTTATCGGAGATCGTGGTCGGTATGATCTGGCGCCTTATTATAGACGATATCTCAGGAGCCAATATTATCAACAGGATGCTTTCGGGAGTGGGTTTGTCAGGCTTAGTGCAGCACTGGCTTTATGACCCGAAGTACGCTTTGACCACTGTCGCTTTAGTCCATTCCTGGAAAGGGTTCGGCTGGGGTTTCCTGATATTCCTGGCGGGATTACAGACCATCCCCCGCGAACTTTATGAAGCGGCCAGGGTCGACGGCGCAAATGCCTGGGACAGTTTTAAGAATATCACTATGCCTTTGATGGTCCCTGTGACTGTTTTGGTGGCTATTTTGACCGTATTAGGCACGATGCAGTCATTCGCGTTGATCCTGGGGCTGGTAGGAGGGGAATTGGGAGGTTATACTTCTGTTCCCGTGTTGAGGATTATCGCTTCTATGCTCGGAGCGTCCAGATTCGGCTATGCCTGCGCGCAGGGGCTTACGTTTGGAGTCGTTTTAATACTTATTTCGCTGGTGCAATACAGGGTTTCGAAGAAATTCCGCTATACCTAAATATCTTCTATTATAAGCCGGAAGAGATATGAAAACAAACGCGTATTACAAAACCAAAAAATTCGTTTTAAACGCTTTAATACACGTATTCCTGCTTTCCGTCACCATTACCTGCCTGCTTCCTTTCCTCTGGATGGTCGCTTCAAGTTTTAAGACCCAGCAGGTTATTTTCAAGGATATCTCGCTTATACCTCATGAATTCCATTTTGAGAATTATTCCCAGGCTTGGCTGCAGGGCGGCTTCGGAAGGTATTTCCTGAACAGCGTTTTTTACACCGCTTCGGTGGTAACCGGTATCGTCATAATCTCTTCGCTTGCCGCGTATGCTTTTTCGCGTTTCCGTTTTCCCGGAAAGAACTTGTTTTTCTTTATGTTTATGGCGGCCATGATGATTCCTATCCCGGGAAGTTTCGTCGCGTTGTATGTTTTATTGACCAAGCTGCATCTTCGGGATACGCCTATAGGGTATATCTTATGCATGATCAATGTAGGGCTGTCCACGAGTATCTTTTTGCTGAAGACTTTTTTTGACAAGATGCCGAAGGAATTGGAAGACGCCGCCAGGATAGACGGGTGTTCAAAATTAGGCATATGGTGGCATGTAGCTTTGCCTTTGTCAAAACCGGTCTTGGCTGTAGTGATCGTTTTTAATACGCTTAATGTCTGGAACGAATATATCCTGGCTTTGATCATTTTTGATTCCAAGAAATATATGCCTTTAATGGTCGCCCTTCAGAAATTCCAGGGAGAATTCATTACCCAGTATCCGCTCCTTATGGCGGGGTTGACCATAGCCGCTTTGCCTATTATTTTGCTATATATTGTGATGGAAAAATACATTGTAAAGGGTGTTACCCAGGGGGCGTTGGTAGGATGATTTCTTTAAATTCAAAACAGAAGTTTAGTCATTTGAAATTTGTCATTGGCGCTTATTTTGTCATTAGCGTTTTGGCATTCGGTATTTTTCCGGGCGATTCATTTGCCGCCGAAAATATTCAGTCCGCTGCAGAAACAAAAACCCCTGCGGTTGAGCCTGTTACAATAACCGCGCAGGCTGCGGGAAATCAAGCCGAAAAGCCCTCATCTTCGGAATTGATAGACAGATCCTGGGAAGCGCATGGTAAAAAGGACGCGGAGGCTACCTTTAAATATACCCAGCAGTGCATAGATTTGTATAAAGCGGAAGCGGATAAAGAACAGGCTTCTTTGAATGGGCTGCCAAGGGGAAGGAAAGAAATCGAAGCTGTCCAGGTGTTAAACGATGTGGCTACCGCTTATTTTATCCAGGCGGAAGCATATAGATATCAAGGCAAGAAAGAAGACTCGATCAAGACTTTTCAAACGATCATCGATAAATACCCGTACGCGCAGGCTTGGGACCAGCGTGGCTGGTACTGGGTTATCGCAAAGACTTCCGGGGAGGCTATAGGCCAGTTAAAGGGGCTCGTCCCGGTAGTTAAAAAAATCCAGGTCAGCAAGATCCCCACCACGATAAAGCTATACGACACGGGACGGGAGGATTTTGTAAACTACGAAAAGTACGGTGAATGTAAGCATGTGGGGACAAAGGATTATCAGTATGCGGTCAAGGACCAGGATGGTTTAAGCGCGGCCGTAGGGGAAGGGATTTATCCGAATACTTCTTCTGTCAGGTGGGACCCCGAATACAAAAAGGTGCAGA
>JAQULD010000087.1 GCA_028719045.1 Candidatus Omnitrophota bacterium
TGGGGTTTAAGGCGATATCCCTTGCCACCAGCTATAACGGTAAATACCTTGATGATAAGATTTTCTCAGCGGTGTACGAAGAAGCGCAGCGTAAGAATATCCCCATTTTTGTGCATTCCCAGATTGTTAATCCAATCGGTTTAGAGCGGGTCAATGACCCGTTGCTTACGCCAGTCATCGAATATGTTTTTGACACCACGATTTGCGTCGGTAAAATGCTGATGGGCGGCATCTTTAGCGATTACCCTAAGGTCAAATTTATTTTCGCGCATTTCGGCGGGGTTATCTGCCACTTGCCTTCCCGTTTTGATTCCACATATTCAATGCTGCGCAGTATAAATTTCGTAAAAGATTTAAACGGAAAGCCCTCTGAGTACCTTAAGAATATCTATGTGGATACAAGCGGGGATACGGTTAAGACAAATTTCCTGGCCGCCCTGGAGTTGGTGGGGCCGGGCCATGTATTGTGGGGCAGCGACTGGCCGGCTAAAAAAGACATTACTGCCGCGCTCACGGCTGTTAAAGGCCTGAACATCACTGAAAAGGAAAAGGACAATATTTTAGGCAATAACCTGGAAGGCATAATGTCAAATGGATAAAATAACCAAAGCGTTAATCAACCATAAAGAGGTTTTAGGGATTTTTGATTCTTTGTATGAACATTTGTCGTCGGTGAGCGTAGATAAAAGCCCGGAATATATCAAAAAGCTGCACGGGTTATTGCACCGGGATATCGCTATCCATTTTAAATTTGAAGAAGAACAGATATTCGCGGCTATTAAGGGCGTCGGAGGGCAGGAAACTGAAAAAATGGTTAACGGTTTGCTGAATGAACACAAGGCGATAATTAATAAAATAAAGGAATTTGAGGATGAATCCGTGAAAGCAGGCCCCCCCTGGAACGCCGATAAGTTACGTGAAATAAGCGAATTGGGCAGAAACATTATTGACATGATAACCGTTCACGCCCGCAGGGAAGACGAGGAGTTTTTCCCTTTAGTGAAAAAATTGAATGTCCAGTTTAATAATAATGATAAATAGGCAATACAATACGGCTGTCAAGGTCCGGGAGGAGAAAAAGTATGGATAAACTGCTTAAGCTTGCGGAGGAGCACGGAGAGATCTTTGAAGCGCTTACCTTTTTTAAGAAAGCGATGTCTGTAATCTCCAGGGAGCAGACCCCCGGACAGATCGATGATTTTAATAAATTATTCCGAAGCGATGTCGCCGCGCATTTTAAATTTGAAGAAAATCAGGTTTTTCCCGCGGTGCTTAAGGGCGCTGATCTTCGGGTAAAGAAAATAGTGCGCGATTTACAGAGGGACCATATCGATATTTTGGAAAAGCTGGACCTGTTCCAGGACCGCGCCAGCCGCCCGGCGTCCGGATACGAAGACCTGGATAAAACTGCGGGCGTGGCTAAAGAGATCATCGCCATGGCCATTAAGCACGCGCGTAAAGAAGATACCCAATTATTCCCGCTGGTAAAAAAACTTGGCATAAAATTGTAGCCGGCGCTCGCCATAATATAAATAATCGAAGTAAAAAGAGGAGAAATTGTCATGCAGATGAAGAAAGAGATACATTTGACCGGAAAAGACCTGACGCAGATGGTGCAGTTAAGGCCTCAGGATGTGGCAAAATACGCTATCGTACCCGGGCCGAGAGACAGGCTAGATGTCCTGATGAAAAAACTGGAAAACCCGGTGAAAAATTTTTCTTTCATGGAATACACGATGTATACCGGATCATTCCAGGGGATAAAGGTAACCGTGATAAACGGGGGAAGGTTTTCTACCGATACATCCATTACCGCGGAAGTCATGTGCAACGCGGGAATCCCGAATATTATCCGCATCGGGACATGCGGGGCGCTGGATGAAAATATAAAAGTAGGCGACCTTGTGGTCGTGGACAAGGTCATCCGCGGGGACGGGGTGACCCCCTATTATGTGGACAAAGATTTTAAGACCCAGGGAGATAAAGAAATCACCGATACTTTATACAATGTCGCCAAAGACCTTGGCGCCAATGTCCATCGCGGCCTGACCTGGACAACGGACGCGTTATTACGGGAGACCAGGGAAATAGTCGAGGCAAAGCGTAAAGAAGGAGCTATCGCCGTGGATATGGTTTCTTCTGCGCTGTTAACCATTGCCCAGACCTATAATGTCAAGGCCGGCTCTATTTTAGCGGTAAGCGACAATGTTATTACCGGTGAAATGGGGTTCATGAACCCTCTTTATTATATGGCGGAGACCAAGTTGATTGAGATCGCTTTAGAGACGGTTAAAAGATTAGAAGGGAAATAATATGGATTTTTCGCCGCTTTTCTGGCCCGTACAATTAAAAGGCAATGCTATCCACATACTTGATGAGACTAAACTGCCGCAAAAGTTGGTTTATTTAAAAGCCAAAGACTATAAACAGGCCTGCGCCGCGATAAAAGCAATGAAAACGCGCGCTGTCGGGCAGGTGTTATTGGTGATGTACGCTTTTCTCCTGGAAATAAAGAAGAACAAGGACGAGGCAGGGCTGGTTCCCGTTTTGGAAAAGATAGCCCGGGCGGTCAATGCCAGCCGTCCGACACTTGCGTTTAAGATGCTGACGGATATGGTCGTGGCCTGGGCTAAAACCGGCCAGCCTTTGGAAAGGAATATCTGCGGGTTCCTTGAGAAACTGAAATCCAGCCGTATCCAGCAGGCAAAAGAAGCAAGCCAATTGCTGGAAGGCGGAGATACGGTCCTTACGCATTGCAATGTAAGCGGGTTAATGCCTTTGATCGCGCAAGTCTGCCTTGAACAAAACAAGAAGGTGAGCTTTTTCGCCACTGAAACGCGGCCTTACCTGCAGGGGTCGCGCCTGACGGCGTGGGAATTGCAAAGGCAGGGTTACCCCGTGACCATTATCGCCGATAATATGGTCGCGCAGGTTATGGCTGAGGGAAAGATCAGCAAGGTCATCGTCGGAGCAGACCACCTGGCGCAGAACGGCGATATCGCGAATAAGATCGGCACCTACCAGATAGCTATTCTGGCAAAATACTTCAGCCTTCCGTTTTATGTCTTGTGCCCTCCGCCGTCATCCGCGAAAACCGGAGAGGATATTAAAATAGAAGTGCGTCCGGACAAGGAGCTATTGGAATACCGGGGCATCGAGCTCGCGCCAAAGGGCGCCAAGGGGTACTATCCTGCGTTTGATGTTACCCCCAAAAGTTTGATCACAAAACATATTTATCTCGGGGTTTAATTTTATGGCTGATAAAGAAAAAGATTTGAAGGATGAAATAATTAAAGTAGGCAGGCGGCTCTATGACGCGGGGCTGGCGGTAGCAAAATCAGGGAACTTAAGCGCGCGGCTTGACGATGAAAATATCCTTATTACCGCTACCGGCACATTCCTGGGCGATTTAAAACGCGAAGATATCGTAAAAATAAACTTAGCGGGCAATAAAACGGAAGAAAGCAGGAAACCCAGTTCGGAACTTCCGCTGCATAGCCTCGTCTATAAAAACTTTCCCCGCCAGGCGGTGATCCATTGCCATCCGCCGCTTATAAACGCGTATTTTGCCGTTTGCCCTTCACTGAAAGCGTTGACTTTTGAGACTAAATTTTATTTGGGCGAAGTCCCTGTCGTGGAACAGGAAACGCCGACAGTCACTAATCCCCAAGCGGTAATAGAGGCGCTTAAGGTCAATAACCTGGTGGTGCTTAAAAATCACGGCGCGGTCGTTATCTCCGACAAATTCGAGGAGGCCTTAAGTTTGATCGAGGCCCTTGAAGAAGCGGTAAGGACCGCCGCGGTCGCCCGGCTGTTCAAGAAAGAAATACTCGATGACCTGGATAAAGCTCTGAAGGACAACCTGACTAAAAAAGACGCCGCTTACGATATGTTTTCCCGGGAGCATATTCAGGCGATCGTGGACCTGGTGAATCAAGACGATTTCATAACCTCTAAGGGCAAGGAACTGGATCTTACGGTAAAACTCGCGATTAAGCTGGACGGTACGGATAAAGCGTATAAATTTTGTTTTGAGAAAGGTAAGATCGTAAACCTCGCTTTTGACCTGGAGGCGCCATTTGTGATTTCGGCGCCCAAAGAAGTCTGGGAGCAGGTATTCCTGGGGAAGCTGGATTCGTTTGTCGCGGTGACTCAGGGCAAGATGAAATTACAGGGCCAGCTCGGCCAGCTCTCCAAGTGGTACGTGCCTTTTACGCGTTTATTCGCCATATTTAAGGAAGTAAAGATCAATTAAACTTTAATGGAAAATGAATACTAAATTGCTGGTTAACGGCGAGTTGAGAGAAACCGGGGAAAAGCAGGAGGTAATAGATCCTTCTTGCGGAGAAGTCATTACCGAGGTTTGCGTAGCTTCTTCAAAAGAGATTGAGCTGGCTTTACAGTCCGCGCGCGATGGTTTTGATAAAGGCGCCTGGCCCGGGCTTTCTTTAAAAGAACGTAAAGAATTTATTTTAAAAATTTCGCAGGGCATACTCGATAACGCCCAGGAACTTGCCAGCCTTGAGACTTTAAATACCGGTAAGCCTATTAAAGAGTCCACCTTCATGGATATTCCTTCCGCGGCTAAAACCTTCGAGCATTTCGCCAATAACCTGGAAAAATATCTTGAGCAGGAAAATATCGCAATATCCGCGGCAACTGGGGATTCCGAAAGCAGGCTTTCGCGCCAGCCGCAGGGGGTAGTAGTGCTGATTGTCCCCTGGAATTACCCCTTATTGATCGCTTCCTGGAAAATGGCCCAGGCGCTGGCCGCGGGAAATACCGTGATCTTAAAACCGTCCAGCCTTACTCCTTTGACCGCTTTAAAATTAGCAGAGATCATTCAAGGTGCGGGTTTGCCTGACGGATCAGTAAATATCCTTAACGGCCCCGGGCAGGACCTTGGCGAGGCCCTATGTTCGGATAAGCGCGTGGATATGGTCTCTTTCACGGGAAGCAATGAAGTGGGCAAAGAAATCATCAATTATTCTTCCCGGAACGTTAAAAAGCTGATCATGGAACTGGGAGGAAAATCCGCCGGAATAATTTTTAAAGACGCTGACCTTGAATCGGCGGTAAACGGCTCATTGTGTTCCGTATTCTTAAACCAGGGGCAGATGTGCACGGCGATGTCTAGGATCTTTGTGGAAGACGGTATCTATGACCGGTTTATAGAAAATTTTGTCGCTAAAGCCCGGCGCATTAAATTAGGCAGGGGAGAGGATTTTGAAACTCAGATGGGGCCTTTGATTTCTGAATACCAGCGTGGAAAAGTCCTGGAATACGTGGAAAAAGCGAAGAAAGAAGGGGCAAAGTTGCTTTGCGGAGGAAGAATTCCCGTTTCCGAAAAACTTAAGAACGGTTTTTTCCTGGAACCGGCGGTCTTTTCCGGGGTAAACCCGGGAATGAAGATCTTCCGGGAAGAAGTCTTCGGGCCTGTGTCGTGCGTAAGCAGGTTCTCCGGGGCGGAAGAAGCGGTTTCCCTGGCAAATAACACGGATTTTGCTTTAGCAAGCGCGGTATGGACCAGGGATTTGAAAAAGGCGAATGAACTGGCTTTACGGCTTAATGCCGGATGCGTCTGGATCAACACCTACGGCATGTTTTACAACGAAGCCCCGTACGGCGGTTTCAAGCAGAGCGGGTTTGGCAAGGAGTTGGGCAAGGAAGGTTTCCTGGAATATACTTTCCTGAAAAATATCATAACAGATAAAGCGCTTGATTCAAAGCCGCTGGTGAATTACTGGTACGGCTTTTAAAATAAATTGAACTTCATTTTTTCACGATATTAGTATATAATAATATCCAGGCAATAGTTTATAACCGGTCCGTAAGGACTAAAAGGCGGTGAGGAAGATGAAGCTTGCAATCGCGGTATTGAGCTTAGCGTTTATCTTACTGGTTTTGCCCGCTGCGCGCGCGCAAGATAGCGGCGAAGAGTATTCTTTGGCCATGCAAGCCGTTCATGCGCAGGATTTGGATATCGCTTTCATGCATTTCCGTTCGATAGCCAGGGAACATCCGGATTCCAAATACGCTAAAAACGCGATATTCGCCACCGGAGAATATTATTTTATGACCGGTAATTATTACGATGCCGCCAGGATGTTTTTATCGTTCATCAACAACTATCCGGAATCAAACGGAAAGCTTTTTGCCGAAGCCTATTTATTGGATATCGCCAGGAAGCAGGGGCAGGAAGACCTGGTTAAGAAACTGGAAAATGATATCGTAAGCAGGAAACAGCTGGTTTTACTGTTTAAGAATTTCAAGGAATATAAATATAAATCCCCACTATCAAGGATGTATAAAGCGGACTACTATATAGACAAAGTTAAGTTTTACATTGATGGCACAATGCTCGCAGAAATCTCATATTAGTTTAAGGCTCCTCCTGTTTTTAATCTTCCTGTCCATTATACTTGCCGCGGTAATCGTTTTAAATGCCATAATCGGCTCCTCAAAAATAAAATTAACAGAAACAACGGAAAGTTTTTTTTCAAAGAAGGTTTCCATAAAAAGAATTTTCTACCTGCCTCCGAACTTCATCATTCTTAAAGACGTATCGGTCAATGAGCCTCTTGCGGGAAACAAAAAACTTTTTAGCTTCCCCACTATAACCGCCAGGTTCTCATTGCCGCAGCTCTTCTTGAGAAAGAAACTTGATATCTCCGGGGTAAACTTTTATTATCCGCGAAGTGATTATAAACAATGCGGGTTGTTTTTAAAGGATAATTTCGCAAGGATCCTGGAATTTATCAGGCACTT
>JAQULD010000088.1 GCA_028719045.1 Candidatus Omnitrophota bacterium
CTACCTGACTATCGAGGCCTGCGGCAAGGATATTTTCAAGGAGGCCCATCCCAAGAGGGACGGGCTGGTCCAGATAAAACACGCGGCGGAACTTGGTTTGGGTAATATAGACTACGAACTGGTGCGCATCTAGCGGCGGGAACCGTATATTCACATGTTTGTAATAATTTTAAAAAGAGCGTTTTTCTTGATATTAGCAGGGATGATCCTTCTTCCCCGGCAGGTTGCGTCCGCAAGTAACATTTTCGAATCAAAGTTAACACAAGCAAAAAAAACAAGCCATTTTAAGCCCGGCGAACAGATAGTCTATGACGTAAAGCTCGGCAAAGTTACTTTGGGGAAGGCTAAATTCAACCATGTGGCTTTGACCAGTTTAAACGGCAGGCCGGTCATGCATATAACTTTTGAGACACGCATGGCTAATTTTAAAGATCAGGAAAAGATATTCTCTGATATTGAAACGGACTTGCCGCTTAAAGTGGAGCGGGAGATCTCCACGTGGCCTTCTCCTGAAAAGATCACTGAAGAATACGACCAGGAGAAATTCATCCTTACGGTGAAGAAGTTCAAGGGCCATAAAAAAGAAGAGGTATTTACGATAAAGAAATCAGGGCCTATACAAAACGCGATCCTGCTTCCTTTTTCAGTAAGAAATGCCCCTAAACTTTCTGTCGGCTGGTCAATGCAGGTTAATCTTCCCACGCAGGAGTTCAGGATAAAACTTGTTTCCATTGAAGAGATAAAGGTCCCTTCAGGCAAATTCAGCGCTTACCATTTTGAAAGTGAGCCTAAAAAGCTGGAGATCTGGATAAGCGCTGACAACCGCAGGATCCCCCTTAAGATCACGGGTACGGGTAATCTCGGTTATACTCTTTTGATGAGAGAATACAGCGGAAAAGTAAAATGAAAAAATCAATTGCGGTTATCGCGGCTGCCGCGTTTTTTGTTTTGTTATTTGCCGCCTTTACCGTTTTTTTTGACCAGGCTGTTTTAGTGCGCAGGGGCACGTTCTATCATATGAATTCCAGTAAAAAAGTGGTAGCTCTTACGTTTGATGACGGGCCTTCTCCCGTATGGACTCCTAAAATACTGGACGCGCTGAAAGAGAAGTCGGTCAAAGCAACTTTTTTCATGCTCGGTAAACATGTCGAGGCCTACCCAGATGTTGCGCGCAGAGTGGTTCAGGAAGGCCACGATATCGGAAATCATACCTTCAGCCATCCCGTGATGTTGTTTTCCGGCCGGTCCGTATTAAAATCCGAGATACTTAAAACCCGGGATATAATAAAGAGGATAACCGGTAAAACCACCGGATTGTTCAGGCCCCCCAAGGCCTGGATAACCGCAAGTGAGCGCCGCGAGATCAAAGATCTAGGCTACGTGACAGTGCTTTGGACCTTGAATTCCAAGGATTGGGTGACTTTCGACGACAAATATATCGTGCGTTATCTGGTCAAGAATGTGCATCCGGGAGACATCATCCTTTTTCACGACAGCGGAGGGGTTTTCGGGACAGAAGGCGGCAACAGGAATGAAACAGTCAAGACGATCCCGAAATTGGTTGATAAATTGAGGGAAAAGGGGTATAGTTTTGTAACTGTAAGTCAACTTTTAGAAATGGAAAAAGAAAATGAAAATTAAGAGAGATGATTTAAGGATGATTCTGGCTTTGGTCGCGCTTTCCTTCGTGTTCTTTATGCTCGGCAACGGAATGATCAGTCTTACCAATCCCGATGAAGTTTTCTACGCCCAGACGGCGAAAGAAATGGCTAACATGCACACCTGGACTGTCCCGTACTTATTCGGTTCACCGCAGTTTGAAAAGCCGATACTTACTTACTGGCTGCTTAGGTTAAGCTATCTCATATTTGGGGTATCGGCGTTCGGGGCCAGATTTTTCCCCGCTTTTTTCGCCATGCTCGGAGTTTTGGCGGTTTATTTCCTGGCAAGGGAGGCGTTTCAGGATAAGAAGAAGGCATTTTTTAGCGCGGCGGTGCTTTTATCAGCCGGTTTTTATATCGCGATGGCGAGGACCGTGTTTACCGACCTTATTTTTTCGGTCCTGATCTTATTTTCTTTGGGTTCATTCTTCCTGGGGTATATCAATCAACCAAGAAAAACCGTCTGGATTATCCTTTTCTTTGTGTTTTCGGCCCTTGCGGTTTTAACCAAGGGGCCGCTTGGATTTACCATACCTGTGGCGGCAGTAGTGTTGTTCTTAGCTGCGCGCAAAGAACTCAGGTTTTTATTCTGTAAAGCTTCTTTTTGGGGCTTTGTTTTGTTTCTTCTTATCGCTTTGCCCTGGTATGTATTTATGCTCCGCCGGTTCGGGCAAAGTTTTGTCCATGAATTTTTTTACAACGACCATGTGCGCAGGCTCCTGGAAGCCGAACACAAGCACAACGATACCTGGTATTTCTACCTGGTCTCCATGTTCGGGTGCATGTTTCCCTGGAGCATTTTCCTGGCGGTTTCCCTGCCGGTTTTCATCAAAAAGATAAGAGAGAGACTGGCTGGCGGGTTTTACCTGTTCCTGGCTGCCTGGGTTTTGGTCGTGTTTTGCGTTTTTCAGGCGGCGCACTCTAAATTGACCAGTTATATATTCCCGTTGTTCCCGGCGCTCGCGATCATAGCGGGGGATTTTATTTACGACAGGATGAATCTTAAAAAGAACAAGGCGCTGTTCGTGCCGGCGCTTATTACCTCTTTCATCCTGTTTTTTCTCCCCGTCGCCTTGCTGATAGCTTCGCGCAAATATCCGCAATATATCCCTTCGAAAGCCGCCGTGTACGGTTTGCTTTCGTTGCTTCTGGCCATATTAGTTTCGATGCTCATTTCCGTATTGAGAAGGAAATTCGCCCGGGCTTTTTGCCATATGGCTGTCATCGTCCCCGTATGCCTGTTTTTCGCCATGTGGGCGCATAATAGTTTTGAGTCTTACGCGTCAAGTAAATACGCCTGCGAATATCTTTTAAAGACCCAGGAGGTCAAGAATACCATCCTTTGCTCAAAGGCTTTCCTAAGAGGCGTAAGGTTCTATACCGATAAAGAAGTGGCGGTGGTAAACGTCAAGGGGTCTCAGTTCTTTAGCCCGCATCCGGTGGCTTACCTTGATTCTGACGAGAAACTGATGGAATTCTTGAAGAAACAAAAGCAGACTTTTTGCATTGTCACCAAGTCATCGCTTGAGGATTTAAAACGCGCGGCGGCAAAAGGTTTTACTTTGGAAGTGCTAAAGACCTTTGGCAATGAGCATGTCCTGGTAATGAAAGAAAGTTGAGGGCTTTAACAATGAAGAAAATGATTTTTTTGCCGGCCTGGATCATTTTTTCATTTTTCGCGCTTTCGCGCCCCGGCTTCTGCGAAGAGATCAGGCCATTCCCGGGATTTACGGCGCCCGACAGGGTCCTTATCCTGGCCGCGCACCCCGACGATGAAATAATAGGCACCGGGGGGGTGATCCAAAGGGCGCTGGCTAAGGGGGCTTCCGTCAAAGTGGTTTGTTTTACGAATGGTGAACACAATGAGCTGTCGTTTATAGTTTACGAGAAACGGCTTACCTTCCGTAAAGGCGAATTTATCCATATGGGAGAAATAAGGGGCAAGGAAACCAGGGAGGCCGCGAAATCCATTGGAGTAAATGAAAATAATATCATGTTTTTAGGCTACCCTGATTATGGCACTCAGGATATACTGTTCAGGTATTGGCAGGATAAGCGGCCTTTCGGCGATCTGCTTACCAGGATCTCTAAAGTTCCGTATGCCGACTGTCTTTCTCCGGGCGCTCCTTATACCGGCAGGAGCATACTTCGGGACCTGGAGAAAGTTCTAACCGATTTTAAGCCTACGAAAATCTTTGTTACTCACCCTGTCGATACGAACAGGGACCACAGGGCGCTTTATGTGTTTTTACGGTTCGCTTTGTTGGATGTTGGAAAACAATTTGCAAACCCGGAGGTTTTTCCGTATCTTATACATGTGATCGGTTGGCCAAAACCGCGCGGATTCCATGAAGACCTGCCGCTTGTGCCTCCTGAGAAGCTGAAATACAGCATGATATCATGGTTTACTTTTGAGCTCTCGCCGCAGGAAATAGAGGCCGAAAAAAAAGCCCTGGGTTTTTTTAAGAGCCAGATCGAATACAATCCGCCTTACCTGTATACTTTTGCCAGGCAAAATGAGCTTTTCGGGGATTACCCGGATATAAAACTAAAAAAGCAGGATAACGGGGCAGGCGACGGCACGGCTTTCAATGACCTGGAGTGGCAGTATTTGGGCGGCAGCAACCTGAATTCAAAACTAGCCTATGCCCATAAAGACGGGTTCCTTTATGTCAGGTTCGATGTTAAACGCAGGCTCGGCAGGAGTTTCGGCATCTCGCTTTATCTCCTTGGTTACAACTCGGAAAAGAATTTCGCGGATATGCCGAAGATAAACCTTACCGTCGGGTTTGGAGGCTTGCGCATAAAAGATAAAAAAGACGTCGTTTTTTCAAAGAACGCCAAGATCACTTATAATAAAAAAGGCTGCCTGGTCATAAAAGTGCCGCTTGCGCTTTTGGGGGAGCCGCAGTATATACTTTCCTACGGCAGGGCTAATGTAAAAAATTTCCCGCTGGACGATACCGCCTGGCGCGTGCTGGCGCTGGAATAAACCTTAAAAATGGAAGACTCGATAAAGATACGTTTATATGATCCGAAAGACCGCCTGGAAGTAAGGGAGATCTCCTGCGATACCGCGGATAAGGGCGAGCCGGTGGAAAATTTTTTTCCCGACCGCAGGCTGATCGCGGACCTGCTTACTATTTATTACACCAAGTACGAATCAGGTTCGCTTTTGGTGGCGGAATTTAACGGCAAGGTAATCGGCTACCTTACCGGCTGCCTCGATTCCAGGCGTTATCAAAAATTGATGGCTGTCTCTATCGCGCCTTTCGCTGTTTTAAAGGCGCTTTTCCGCGGCGTCCTTTTTTACAGGAAAACCTGGCGGCTTTTAAAGTCGCTTTTTTTGCTTTGGTTAAAAGGAGGGGCGTCGCGCGAAATCAATATAGATGATTATCCGGCGCACCTGCACATTAATATAAGGAAAGGCTTTCGCGGCAAAAGGATCGGCCATCGATTGGTGGAAAAATTCATGGAATACATGAAAGAGAAGGGTGTATCCGGAATACATGTTTCGGTGGCGGGGAACAACCTGCTTTCTCAGAAGTTTTTCGAAGGGCTTGGATTTACCCAGTTAAACCGTTATCCCACGCTTTACTGTAACGCCAAGAGCCACGAAGTAGGTTATACCATAATATACGCGAAAAAGTTCAATCAAAAATAAACAGGTTTATGTCAAATAAAGCCACAGCGCCTAAAGCTTCGGCGATAAAGTTCATGCTGAGGGCGTTAAAAAACAGGAATTACCGTCTCTTTTTCTACGGCCAGAGCATTTCTTTGATCGGCACCTGGATGCAGTCGGTCGCGGTAAGCTGGCTGGTTTACAGCCTCACCGGGTCAGCGTTTCTCCTGGGCGTGGTGGGTTTTGCCAGCCAGATACCCGCGCTTATTCTGGCGCCTTTTTCAGGAGTATTGGCCGACAGGTTCAATAAGCACAGGATAATAATAATCACCCAGACGTTGGCCATGATCCAGGCGTTTGCCCTTACATTTCTCGCCTTTACAGGAACGATCGAGGTCTGGCATATCGTGGTCTTAAGCATATTCCTGGGGCTCGTCAATGCTTTTGATATGCCCACGAGGCAGTCGTTTGTCGTGGAAATGGTCGAAGACAGGCAGGACCTGAGCAATGCCATTGCCCTTAACTCGCTTATATTTAACGGCGCCCGCCTCATAGGCCCTGCGATAGCGGGAATAATTATTTCGTTAGCCGGGGAAAAAATTTGTTTCCTCCTTAACGCCGTAAGTTACATAGCCGTGATCTGGGCGTTACTCATTATGAGAATAAAAACCCCCCAGCAGCGCCAGGCGAAAAAACATATCTGGCATGAATTAAAGGAAGGTTTTAGTTACGCGTTTGGTTCCCTGCCGATAAGGTATATACTTATGTTATTCGCTTTGATCAATCTGATGGGTGTTTCTTTTAACGTATTAATGCCTGTGTTTGCCAAGGATATCCTGCACGGCGGGCCAAATACACTGGGTTTTCTTATCGGTTCCGCCGGGTTCGGCGCTTTACTCGGGGCGATATTCGTGGCTTCGCGGAAAGAAACAAAGAACCTGACCAGGCTTATTCCGCTTGCCGCGGCGTTATTTGGAGCGGGGCTGTCCGGTTTCTCTTTTTCGCGTAATATTTTTCTTTCCTACGCGCTGATGGGAGTAATAGGGTTCGGTATGATGATACAGATTGCCTCCAGCAACACGCTTTTGCAGACCCTTACTTCGGATCATTTGCGCGGGAGGGTGATGAGCATTTATACAATGGCGTTCATAGGCATGGTAACGCTGGGGAGTTTGCTTGTGGGAAGCCTGGCCGGTAAGATCGGAGCCCCGCATACTTTATTTTTTGGTGGGATTTTTTGCCTGGCAGGAGCGCTTTTCTTCCTGGATAAATCGCCTTTT
>JAQULD010000089.1 GCA_028719045.1 Candidatus Omnitrophota bacterium
TGCGCGTGAGCGAAAAAGAAGAAGCCATGGGATTAGACCTTACGCAGCATCGCGAGAGAGCGTACACAGTATTAGAGTAAATTAAGGAGGGGACATGAAGTTAATTATAGCGATAATTCAGCCGTACAAACTGGAAGCGGTCAAAGAAGAGCTTTACAAGGCGGACGTGAATTTGATCACGGTAAACGAGGTATTGGGCCACGGCCGGCAGAAAGGCGTGACCGAAGTCTACCGCGGGGTCAAAGAGACGGGTAACCTGTTAAGAAAAGTAAGGCTTGAGATAGCGGTAAATGACGATTATTTGGAATCCACGATAAAAGCGATAGAAAAGGGGGCGAAGACCGGAGAGACGGGGGACGGGAAAATATTCATCCTGGACCTTAAAGAATGTATCCGTATTCGCACCGAAGAACGCGGGCCCAAGGCCATCGGCTAAGCTATAAGGATTTTGATTGAAAGCCTCTCTCTTTAGCTGTAAAATAAATTTTATGAGTATAACGACGAAAAAGGGAGACAAGGGGAGAACATCTTTATATTTGGGTGATAAGGTTTCGAAAGACAACATAATAATCGAAGCCCTGGGTACCGTAGATGAGCTGTGTTCTTGCCTCGGGTTTTCCAGAAGCCTGGCCAAAGCAAAAACAATAAAAGAAACTATTCAATCCATCCAGGAGGACCTCTTTAGGGTGGGAGCGGAGTTTGCCACAAACCAAAAATCCTTTGGTAAGCTGAAAAACAGGATAAATATAGAAGATGTTTCCCGTTTGGAAAAAATCCTGCGTTCTTTAGAGAATACAAAAACTTTTAAAGCCAATTGTTTTTATCTGCCCGGCGAAAACACTATTTCCGCCAGCCTCGATATAGCCAGGGCGGTGGCGCGCAGGGCGGAAAGGCGCGCGGTTACGCTGAAAAGGAAAGGTTCCCTCGCGAACAGGAATATTATAGTTTATTTGAACAGGCTTTCTGACCTCCTTTATTTACTGGCCAGGTCTTTCGAGAAAAGCCACGCCGGAATAACCTTAAATCCGGGGAAGTAATCCGGGTTACCAAAGGGCCGCAATTTTTACTTGTAAATAGGATAGTTTGTGATATGCTGATTAAGCACAAAGAAGTGTTAAAAGAGGGTGTGGATATAGTAAGAACATCGGCGTTCAATGCGGAAGGCTGTTTCCGTAAGGAACGCCTTTTTATTTAAGGTAACTAAAAAATCAAGGGGGTATGAAAATGGGCATCAGACAGGAACTTTTAGTAAAAATCAAGAGCGTGGATTTTAAGAAGATCGAAACGCCGAAAAAGGTTTCCAGCTATTTTGGCGAAAACACTTTTAACCTGGAAACTATGCAAAAGCACATTTCCAAGGAAACCTTTGAGGCATTTAAACTGTGGATGACCGAGGGCAAGACCATTTCTCTGGAGCAGGCGAATGAGATCGCGAACGCCATGAAGGACTGGGCAATGGCCAAGGGAGCCACATATTATACTCACTGGTTCCAGCCCATGACCGGACTTACCGCTGAAAAACACGATAGTTTCATTTCCATCACCGGGCCCGGAAAAGTCATTGAAAAATTCTCCGGTTCCAGGCTTATTCAAGGCGAGCCTGATGCCTCGAGTTTTCCTTCAGGGGGCATCCGCGCCACCTTCGAAGCCCGCGGTTATACCGCCTGGGACCCTTCAAGCCCGGCATTTATAATGGAGAGTAAGCTCGGTAAAACCCTTTGTATACCAACCATTTTCATCTCTTATCACGGCGACGCCCTGGATCAGAAACTTCCGTTGTTGCGCTCCGATGAAGCCTTAAGCAAGGCAGCGCTCAACCTGCTGAAACTATTCGGCCACAAGGACGTAAAAAAAGTATTTTCTACCTGCGGTCCGGAACAGGAATATTTCCTCATCGATAAAAACTACTATAACCTCAGGCAGGACCTGGTCATGGCAAACCGCACGCTCGTGGGAGCTCCTTCGCCCAAAGGCCAGCAGCTTGAAGACCAGTATTTCGGCACTATCAAAGAGCGCGTAATCAATTTTATGTTTGAGGTCGCCGAAGAAGCTTATAAGCTCGGCATACCAGTGACCACGCGCCATAATGAAGTCGCTCCGCATCAGTATGAGTTTGCCCCGATATTCGAAGAATCGAATTTAGCCGCCGACCATAACCAGCTTTTAATGGACCTTATGAAAAAGGTCGCTTTAAGGCATGATCTGGTTTGTCTTTTGCACGAAAAACCGTTTGCCGGCATAAACGGAAGCGGTAAACACCTTAACTGGTCGCTTGCGGACAGTAACGGGAACAACCTGCTTAATCCCGGGGATACCCCTGAAGATAACCTGCAGTTTTTAGCTGTATTGGCGGCGGTTTTACGCGCGGTCTATTATCATTCCGACCTTTTGCGCGCGAGCGTCGCTATGGCGGGTAACGAACACAGGCTCGGGGCTAATGAAGCTCCTCCGGCGATTATCAGCGTATTCCTGGGAGAGCAGCTTACCCGGATCATGAATATGCTTGAAAAAGGTACAAAATCAAGCGTCTCCAAGCACGATGTGATCGACCTGGGTGTCGCGCGCCTGCCGAGGTTCAATAAAGATACCACCGACAGGAACCGGACTTCTCCGTTCGCCTTTACCGGAGCGAAATTTGAATTTCGCGCCGTTGGCTCATCTCAAAATATCTCTACGCCTATCACCGTGGTTAACACGATCATCGCTGACAGCCTTGATTACGTGGCGGAAAAGATCAAGAAGGCGCAAGCGGGCGGAAAAGATTTTAACGCCGCGGTGCTTTCAGTGGTTTCGGAAATAGCCAAAGATACCAAAAACGTCCGTTTTGAAGGAAATAACTACTCGGAAGAGTGGCTAAAAGAAGCGAAGAAAAGAGGCCTTCCTAATGTCGCCTCAACGGTCGAGGCCCTGGAAGCTTTAACCAAAAAGGAAAATATCGCGTTGTTTGAGAAATATAAAGTCCTTACCAAAGAGGAGCTGGTCGCGCGCTACCATATCTGGATTCACACCTACAACCTCGTTTTGGAAATAGAGGCAAACACGCTTAATGAAATGGTTAACGCCAGCGTAGTTCCCGCCGGCATAGAATACCAGCATATGCTGGCCAAGACCATAGGCCAAGTAGACAACCTTAAGAAAAGCGCCAAGGTAAAGTTTGAGGCTGCGGCGCTTGAAGACCAGAAGGAACATTTAAGCGAAGTCACCTCCAAGATCTATTATGTCAGGCGCAACACCAAGGTAATGACCAAGCTGCTGGAAAAAGCCGCGACACTTGACGGGGAAAAGCGCGCTGAAGTTTATTTTAAAGAGCTTAAACCTCTTATGGAGCACATCAGGAAACACGTGGACGCGTTGGAAAGCGTAGTTTCCGACGAACACTGGGATCTTCCTAAATACAGGGAAATGCTGTTTATAAAATAACAGCGGGAAAATGCCCCAGGAGATATTAGTAATAAAGCATATCGGTATCGAAGGCCCGGGCAGTATCGCGGATTTTCTCCGCGATACTGCCCGTCCTGTTTCTATCCTGGATTTAAGCAAAGGAGATCGTCTTCCCGGCAGCCTGAAAAATATTGAGGCGATAATTTCCCTGGGCGGGCCGATGAATGTCTACGAGGAAGGGAAACACCGTTTTTTAAAAGAAGAAAATTCGTTAATCAAGAACGCACTCCGAAAGGAAATCCCTTTTCTCGGTATTTGCCTGGGGAGCCAGCTTTTAGCAAAGGCCGCAGGAGCGAAAGTAGTTAAATCCCCGCAAAAAGAAATAGGCTGGTTTGGTGTTAAACTCACGCAAGAGGGCAAGAAAGACGCGTTTTTCGCGAACCTTCCCTCTGAACTGAGGGTTTTCCAGTGGCATGGGGATATGTTTGAGATCCCGAAGGATGGGGTTTTGTTAGCTTCATCCAAAGGCTGTCCGCATCAGGCATTTAAAGCGGGCAAAAACGCCTATGGCCTGCAGTTCCATGTTGAAGTCACTCCTGAAATAGTCGATTCCTGGATAGATGCTTACTCCGGGGAAGGCTCCAAGAGCCCTGAATTTACAAAGATCCGCAGTGAATCCCTCAAGCTGCAGCAATCCTACGCCATCCAGGCCCGGCAGTTGTATTCCAATTTTTTCAAAATCTCGCGGCCTTCTTTTTGAAACTTTTACCGGTGAGTTGAATCAAATATACAAAAAGGGGGTTATGATGAAAAAAATCAGAAATGTGATGATGAGTTTTCTATTAGCCGCCGTTCTAAGCGGTTGCGTTGCCTATGGAGAGGCTTATATACCCGCTCCGCCTCCGCCGGAAGTGGAAGTAATCGGCGTTGCTCCTTATCCGGGAGCGATATGGGTGCCGGGATATTGGGGCTGGCATAGAGCGCATCACAGGCATGAGTGGCACCACGGTTACTGGAGAAGGTAATAAATACCTTAATTACCAGCTGATGCGTCTCTTATTTCTGAAAAATCCTCCAGTGGGCCCCGAATCGGGAAGGGTGGCCAGCCAAATGATGGTTTCCGCCGCTTCTTCGACGGATTGGGTGGCCTGCGGGCCGCCGATATCCGTGCGGGTCCAGCCGGGGCAGGCCGAGTTTATCAGGATATTGTTCCCTTTAGCGTCGTCTGCGGCCATAAGCGTTACGGCGTTCAATGCTGTTTTTGATATTTGATACGCGGGAACTTTATCTTCATCGGTCATGCCGTTTAGCTGTCCAAGGCTGGAAGAAACGTTCACCACCCTGCCGTAACCGGCTTTAATCATAAGAGGGATAAATGCCTGGCACATCCGTAAAGGCCCCAATGTATTTATTTCGAGCGTGGCGCGGACAATTTCAATATCGACCTCAAGTATCCCCCTGGCCCGGCCAAAGCCTAATTTTTCCCGGCCCTGTTTTATTTTCCGGGAGAGGATACCTTCGATCTTGCTCCGGTTTCCGTCAAGCATGACCCCGGCGTTATTTATCAATACGTCACAGCGGCCGAATTCTTTAAGCACATAAGCGCGCAGCAGGCTTATATGTTTTTCACTCAGCACATCCAGTACGTGATACTGCACATCGGCTTTCGCGGATTTGAGTTTTTCCGCCGCGGCTTTGCCCTTGCCCGGATCAGGGGAAGTAAGTATGACCTTAAAATCTCTTTTTAAAAGCTGGCGGCAGACTCCGAACCCAATACCGCGGTCAGAGCCGGTGACAATAGCTATTTTTTTATCTGTTTTTAACATCCTGCATTGGTTTTTACAAATTTTTCCGCCTCGAGCCAATTTTGCAGGTCGCGACCGGGTTTACGCCCGCTTTTTTCATAAAGCTCTGTCGCTTTATTTTTTATCGCTTCTTTAATCTGGGCGTCGGTCATTGATTGACAAACGCAAGCGCTGGGTTTTGTTCCGGAGAACATTTTTGTTTTTGCCATTCTAATCACCTCCTTTTGTCCACCAGGAGAACATCGGCGCAATGTACCTCGTAAGCGCCGGTGCGTTTAAAAAACTATACTAGCAGTGTCCAGCTATTTTAAAAGTGCCTGATTACACTTTTTTCTGACATTTCTCCACGTTGGCGCGGAACAGGAAGAGAAATGATACGCCCGCTGCAAGGAAAGGCATTTTTGTTGACAAAAAACTCATTTATTGGTAGTATGTTACTGATGTAAGACCTAATGGACAGCGTCGTCCATTATCGCGCAAGTAAATAGAGCCTGCGCTTTTTGTTTCCCTCAAATTGCCTAAAAGATAAGCATAAAATGCATAATCTTTAACCATAGGACGTGACATTCGCCCTTATCGGATCGGCAGGTGTTTCGTCTTCTACGAAAGGAGGCAAAGTAATGAATTTGCGCAGCCCAGGAGGTAATGACGCTACCCGCACCTTTAACCGCTCAAAGAATGTAGTGCCTTGTTCGGGACTATGCTCAAGATGTCTTGAGTCCTGCCGCGGTAATTGCGAAGTATTCAAATCATCATTCAGAGGAAGAGAAGTTATCTATCCCGGACCATTCGGAGAAATGACCGCCGGAGGGGACAAGGACTATCCTGTCGATTATTCCCATCTGAATATCCAGGGTTATGCCCAGGGAGCGAACGGTTTACCAAAAGGCGTTCAGGCCAGCCCCGATACAGCTACATTCCCTTCAGTAAATACCGAAACAGAATACGGCTGGGATAAGAAGGTAAAGATGAAAATGCCCATTTTTACCGGAGCGCTTGGGTCCACGGAGATCGCCCGGAAGAATTGGGAGCATTTCGCGGTGGGCGCCGCGATCTCAGGCGTTACTATAGTCTGCGGAGAGAACGTCTGCGGTATCGACCCGAAACTGGAGTTGGACGCTAAAGGAAAGATCACCAATGCCCCGGATATGGACAGGCGCATTGAAGTCTATAAAAGATTTAATGACGGCTATGGCGAGATCCTGGTACAGATGAACGTGGAAGACACGCGTTTAGGCGTGGCGGAATACGTGAGCAAAAAACATAAGCTGGATACTATTGAATTGAAATGGGGGCAGGACGCCAAATGTATCGGCGGCGAGATAAAAGTAAAGAGCCTGGACAGGGCGTTGGAATTG
>JAQULD010000090.1 GCA_028719045.1 Candidatus Omnitrophota bacterium
GTTTTGATCTGGAGGAGAAGTTACGATGTCCCGCCTCCCGCTTTAAAAAAAGACGATAATCGTTCCCCCGTAAATGACCCGCGTTATAAAGATATGGATCCCAAGGATGTCCCTTTGACCGAATGCCTGAAAGATACGGTAGCCAGGTTCCTTCCGTACTGGCATGATGTGATTGCCCCGGCGATACGTTCGGGTAAAAAAACCATAATCGCCGCGCACGGCAACAGCCTCAGGGCGCTGGTAAAATACCTCGATAATGTTTCCGACGAGGAAATAGTGCATCTTAATATCCCGACCGGCATGCCGCTGGTTTATGAGCTGGATAAAGACCTAAAGCCCATAAAACATTATTACCTGGGCGATCCTGAAGAAGTTAAAAAGGCGATGGAGGCGGTCGCCGCTCAGGGCAAAGCCAAGAAATAAATTTCTAAGTTGCATTATCCGGCGTTTGTGATTATAATAACGGTGGGGAATTAACAATAACATTTTTAAAGTCTTATAAAATATAGATGTCTTATATCGTCTTAGCCTTAAAATGGCGGCCGAAAAATTTCGACGAGATTGTCGGCCAGGACCATATCGTCTCCACCCTTAAAAACGCCATCCTGAAGGACAGATTAGCCCACGCTTATTTATTTTCCGGGCCAAGAGGCGTCGGAAAGACTTCTACCGCCCGTATATTAGCCAAGGCGCTTAATTGTAAAGAAGGCCCCACAGTTACTCCCTGCGGAGTGTGTCCTTCCTGCGTGCAGATAACCAAGGGCCAGAGCCTCGATGTCGTAGAGATAGACGGGGCTTCCAACCGCGGCATCGACGAGATCAGGGCGCTCCGGGAAAACGTTAAATTCTCACCTACCCAGGGTAAATTCAAGGTCTACATTATAGATGAGGTGCATCAGATCACATCGGAAGGTTTTAACGCTCTTCTTAAAACACTGGAAGAACCTCCGCCGTTCGTTAAATTCATCTTTGCCACTACCCATCCGCATAAAGTCATGCCGACCATCCTTTCGCGCTGCCAGCGGCTGGATTTCAGGCGTGTCACCGTGCTTGAGATCATCAGCCAGCTTGAAAAAATAATCAAGGCTGAAGATATAAAGGTGGATAAAGATGTGCTCTTTGCCGTAGCCAAGGCCTCCGACGGTTCCTTAAGGGACGCGGAATCAATACTTGACCAGCTGGTTTCATTTTCCAGGGACAAAGTTTCGCTGGAAGATATTACCTCGATGCTCGGCCTTGTGGAACAGGCGAGTTTTTTCGAGGTCACAGACGCGATAATCAAAAAAGACGCCAAGACCGCGGTGACTTTGTTCAATAAGATCATTGATGAAGGAAAAGACGTAAGCACTTTTCTATCCGGGTTGATCGAGCATTTCCGTAACCTGATGATCGCCAAAGTCGCCCAGGCGGATTCTGAATTAATAGACCTGCCCCAGGAGATGTGCCAGGCTTTATTAAAACAGTCGCAGTCGCTCACTTTGGAAGAAATATTTAACGCTTTCAATATCTTGGTGAATACGCAGGAGATGGCCAGGTTCCTTGAGTCCGTGCGTATACCTTTGGAAATAAGCCTGGTGAGGCTGTCGCAGAATAAAAAAGAAGAAGCCGTCCGCAAGCCTGAGGCTTTGAGACAGCAGCCGCCTCTTCCGGCTAAGAGTTATCATCCGGCCAGGCCCGCGCAGCCTCTTCCTTCGCCCGCGGCAAATAATAAGCCCGCTCCGGAAGCCCCGAAAAATGAAATCGCTGCTCCCGACAATAATGAGCCGAAGAATCCCATTACCCTCGATATTGTCAAAGGCGGCTGGCAGAGCCTTATCAGCAATCTTGGCAACGTCAAAATGTCGGTGGCGACATTCTTAACTGAAGGAAACCCCATAGAGGTGCAGAACAATTGCCTGGTGGTATCTTTTCCGAAGAATTGCCTTCTGCATAAAGAATCACTGGAGAGAAAAGACAATAAGATCATTATCGAAAAAAGCATGTCGGAATTGTTCGACCGGCGTATAAAGATAAATTTCATCCTCACCGAAGAAGAGAAAAAAGAAGAAAGCGCGGCGCAGCATCCTTTTATAAAGTCCGCACTGGATATGTTTAACGGTAGGGTGATCAAAGAGGGATAAGATGGCTAATTATACCGAATCAATAGAAAAACTTATAGATAAGATGGTCAAACTTCCCGGCATAGGCAGGAGAAGCGCCGAGCGCATAATCGCCTATATACTCGATGCTTCCGGCGAAGAAGTAAAAGGCCTTTCTGAAGCGATCTTAAGGGTAAAAGAAAATGTGCGTTCCTGCAGGATATGCCATAACTTAAGCGAGCAGGACGAATGCGCGGTCTGCAGGAACCCGGGCAGGAACAGGTCGATACTTTGCGTCGTGGAAAAACCTAATGATGTGTCCTTGCTTGAAAAAACAGGTTCGTTTAAAGGTTTATACCATGTGCTTATGGGCGCGATCGCCCCGCTTGAGGGCAGGGGCCCTACGGACCTGAAGATAGACAGTTTAATAAACAGGATCAAACAGGAAAACATCCAGGAAGTGATACTTGCCACTGATTCCGATACCGAAGGCGAGGCTACCGCTTTATACCTTACCAAGCTCATCAAGCCGCTTGGCGTGCGCACCAGCCGTATCGGGATCGGACTTCCGGTAGGCTCAAACCTTGAATACGCCGATTCCGCAACTCTTTCAATAGCGATGGAATCCCGCCGCCAGCTTTAATTTTCTCATGATAAGCATAACTAATCTTTCCAAAAACTACGGCCAAAAAGTCCTTTTTGAAAATATTTCTTTAAGCGTTAACCGCGGGGAGAAGATCGGATTGATCGGCCCGAACGGGACCGGAAAAAGCACGCTGTTTGCGATGATACTGGGCGAAGTGGAGCCTTCCGCGGGAGAAGTGCAGGTCTTGAAAAACATCCATATCGGCTACCTGCCCCAGGAATCGAGTTTTAAATCCGAGCATACGGTTTTATCGGAATTGACGGAAGGCGACGAACGGATCATCCGCCTGAAGAAAGAAAAAGAAGAACTTGAAGAAAAGAACGAAGCCGGTTCTGACCGCTACGGCGAGGTCCTGCATAACCTGGAGGTTTTGGGATACTTTGAGCTGGAGCATAAAGCTGAGAGGATCCTTATGGGCCTCGGGTTTAAGGAAAGGGACCTTAACCGCCCGATAGCGGAGATGAGCGGCGGGTGGCAGATGCGCACGCTCCTGGCAAAACTTCTTACCTGTCATTATGACCTTTTGCTTCTGGACGAGCCTACAAACTACCTGGATTTAAACGCCGCTTTGTGGCTTAAAGATTATTTGTCCGGTTTTAACGGCACCTTTATCATGATCTCGCACGACAAGGCGTTTTTAAACGAGGTGACCAATTATACATTGATCCTTGAGAACGGTTCGATATTCAAGGTAAAAGGGAATTACGAACACTACGAGCAGGTAAAAGCGGAAAGGCGCACGTTCCTCCTGAAGCAATTCAAGGAACAGGAGAAAAAAAGAGACCAGCTGCAGAAATTCGTGGCCAGGTTCCACGCCCAGCCTAACAAGGCGGCGTCTGTGCGCGCCAAACGCACTCAACTGGAAAAGATCGAAGAAGAAGAAGTAATTCTGCCTCCTGACCCGCGCGAGAGTATAAGCGACTTCCATTTCCCTGAAACTAAACGCAGCGGTTACAAGGTAATGGCGCTGGAGAAGATATCCAAATCTTACGCAGACTTGCAGGTTTATAACGGCCTTGATTTTGAAATAATCCAGGGTGAAAGGGCGGTCCTTGCCGGAGAAAATGGCGCCGGGAAATCCACCCTGCTTAAGATCATGGCCGGAGTAGTTGATATCGACAGCGGAAAGCGCGTAGTAGGCCATAATGTGGATATAGGATATTTTTCCCAGACACGCCTGGATGTGCTTAGCCCCGATAACACCGTGCTCCAGGAGGCTTATTCCGCCGCTCCCGGTTATATGGCTGAGTCGGTGGTAAGGACGATACTAGGCGCGTTTTTGTTTACCGGTGACGACGCGCACAAAAAAGTGAAGGTCTTGTCCGGAGGGGAAAAAAGCCGCCTTATTCTGGTAAAGCTCCTGATCAAACCGCCGAATTTCCTTTTACTGGATGAGCCGACTACCCATCTGGATGTGGACGCGATAGATGCTTTGGTGAAAGCGCTCCTGGATTATCAGGGCACGCTGGTTTTTATCAGCCACGATATCCATTTTGTGCGTTCGGTAGCCAATAAGGTGTTTGAAGTAAAAGACGGGCAGATCAGGAAGTTTTCCGGTAATTTCGATTATTACCTGGAAAAAAAGGCTGAATCGGAAAAACAGTTTAATGAGAACAAGCCTAAAGCTGTCACGCATAAATCTAAAATAGAAGAGGAAAAGGAAAGGACCAAATTAGAAGAGAAAAAGCGCAGGGAAGAGGACCGTAAGAAAAAGTCCCACAATGACGCGATACACTCCAAAATAAACAAATTAAAGCAGGAAAAAGAAGTGCTGGAGATCGAAAGTTACGCTAAAGCCCGCGCCTTATCTGACAGCCGTATTTACAGCAATGAGGAAAGAGCGAAAGAGTACGGCAGGAGATTAAAAGAAATAGAAAAAAAGATACAAGATATACTTCTTGAGATTTCTAACCTGCAGAACCAGCTTACTTAGCCGCCACTACAGGTGTTTGACAATAGAATTAAGTATTTTTTGCGCCGCTTCTTTATCCCCGGCCGCCCCCACACGGACTTCGATCTTGGAGCTGCTTTGAGTAACGCGGTGGATGTCGATCCACACGGTCCTGCCATCGGTGTAATTGGACATGACCTGAGCCACGTCTTCTTTTTTGGTTATTTTGGTTTCAACCAGGTTTAATGACTTTAACGCCGATTCAGCGGCGGCGATACTTCTGTCAAAGGGAGCGTTTACTTCCTGGGATAATTTTCCGGAAAGCCAGGCCGCTGTTCCGGCTCCGCCGGCGGCGCCCGCCAGCAATGCCACGCAGCCGTATAAAGAAACCGCGACTATTACCGCAAAGACGAGTAACCCTATTTTTCTTGCCATACTAACCTCCCTTTTGGAATACCTATTCATTTTACTCAAAAACAGGCAAGCTTTCAACATAAAAAAGCCCCGCATTTTCATGCGGGGCTTTTAAGGAACGAGGGCAAGATTGTTATTGTTGTTCTTTTGGTTCCGTTTTATGCTCGGCTGATTTCTTTTCCTGCAGCTTTTGGAACTGTTCCGGGGTGAGTATTTGCTTCATTGACAATATGGTATTCACCCTTAATTCCAATTGTTCTCCCGTTAGTGTTTTAAGTTCTCCGATAACCGCGTCTATGCGGTTCTTGTCAACGGCCGGTTTTTCCAGTTCCTGTTTTAATTCCAGCCTTTTGGCGCGCAGCTTTTCATTCAATTGGCTCCAGGCCTGTTTGTTATCTTCGCGCTGCTTTTGTATTTTTTCCTTTTGTTCAGGGCTTAAGTTAAGCGTTTTCATTACGTCATCCATCTTGTAATTGCGGCGCATCCCTTTATGCGGATTATCTTCATTCGCGTAAGCGGATGCGGCTGCCGCCAGGAAGATAACCGCCACTAGCGCCGCCAAACCAGCCCCGTATTTGAACCTCATGTTTTTCATTATGCCTCCTTATTTGGAATATTCGTTTTATTTGCCGTATAACGCTCTCAACTGCTCCACGGTAGGGTGATCCTGATAAAATTCGCCCTGCGGGCCGATGTATCCGGTATCCACTTTTACCAGTTTTACCGGTGTATAACTGCCGTTTGAGTTAGGGACATTTATCAGGGTATATACCTCTGTTGATGAAATCGCGGCCGGCGCCGGCGCCACGACATAACCCGTGGGGCAATCCCTGTAGTAGATATTATTATAATAGTAATATCTTGTCCCTCCGTAGTAAACGGTGCTGTAGCCGAAGGGAAGCGTGGTTATTACCACTCCCACTGGCGCGGGCACGTAAACATAGCCGAAAAGGGTCCTGCGGTAAAATCTGCCTCTGTCAAAATTATACCTGGAATTGTATCCTACTCGCACGGTAACTCCGCCGTGGCCCCGGTAATGATGGTCGTCTCCTCCCCAGGCGAAAGCATTCGCGAATGGTATGCCGCCTAAGAGGCTTATCCCAATGACTACCGCCAAACTTTTTGTTAAAACTTTTTTATTCATTTTTCCTCCTTTAATCGATTAGACAAATTGATAACCCGAAAAAGTTCCCTTTAAAGAAAGTATTCCTCAAGCGCCGTGCCAAAGCCTGTGTGGTTGGTTGCCGGAGAATTTGCCGCGCCTGCCCCGAGATTATTCAGGAATTCCGTTTGCTCCAGGAAAAACTTGTTTAGCTGTATTTGCGAATTTATAGAAACGGCCGTGAATGTCGCGGTAACCAGGAAAACGGCGGCGGCCGCTATGGCGGCAAAAACCGGTTTGCGGATGCTTAAGAACGGCCTGAAGATGGCTTCCGCGAAAGAAAATGTTTCCCGGCGCTGTTTGTTTTGCCCTGCTTCAATAGTATCTCTTATCCGCTGCCAGACACGATCGGG
>JAQULD010000091.1 GCA_028719045.1 Candidatus Omnitrophota bacterium
AAGGCCGATTTAGACGCGGGCAAAACCCTGGTGTTCAAAAAGGATTAAGGGGAAATGTTCGGTTTGACAAAAGAAGAAAATGTGTTAAAATCTTTCTTTAGCATTCTTGAGCCAAGAGTGCTAATGTTAACACAAGATTTGGGTTTAACCCTGTTTAAGGCAAAGGGTTTAAGGCGGTGAATATGGTAAGAACAGTCGATTATGAATTAAGAAGAAAGGCGATCCTCGCGGCAACCATTAACAGGTATATCGGTACCGGTTCACCGGTTGCCTCTGAAGACGTAGCCAAAGATTTCGGGTTAAGTTCGGCTACGGTGAGGAACATTTTTTCCGAACTGGAAAACGCCGGATATCTTACCCATCCCTATACTTCGGGAGGAAGATTTCCCACGAATAAAGGCTACCGCTACTATGTGGATGTCCTTATCCAGCAGATGGACCTTTTATCTGAGGAAAAACTCCGCATTGAGAGGGAATATAAACGGGAAATAGGCCGCCTGGAAGATATCCTGGAAAAAACAAGCGAGCTTATCGCCAGTATCACCCATTACGCCGGAATTACCATTTTCCCCGAACTGCAGGACAGGTTTTTTTACCGCGGCATAAGCCAGGTTTTAAACCATCCGGAATTCCAGACCCTGGAGAGTATCCGGTTCCTGGTAAAAGCCCTTGAAGAAAAACAACGTTTGCTTGAGATCATTAACCGCGGTTTTGAAGATAAAGTGAAGGTCTATATAGGAGAAGAACTCGAATGCCCTGATATTAACGGCTGCGCGCTTGTGGTATCAAGTTACAGGATAAAAAACAAGCCCGCGGGTAAAATCGCTGTTTTAGGGCCGGTGCGCATGGAATACAAACACACGATCTCCGCGGTTGAATATATTTCAGAGGCGTTAAGCGAGGTATTAAGCGATTTTTAAAGAGGTGGCCCATGGAAAACCAGAAACAGAAATGCGAAGCTGAAAAAGAGAAAATCGTTACCCTGCCTGAAAAAGAATATTTGGAATTAAAAGCGGAAGCCCAGAAAGCCAAGGAATACTGGGACAGGATACTGAGGCTGCAGGCTGATTTCGAAAATATCCGCAAACGCCTGGAAAGAGAAAAACAGGAATACGCTAAATTCGCGAATGAAGGGATCATCCAGGAATTATTAAATATACTCGACGACCTGGAACGGACAGTGGAGTTGGCGCAGGCAAAACACCAGGATATATCGGCATTCCTGAAAGGCGTGGAGATGATTTTGGCGCATCTCTATGAAATGCTTAAAAACCACGGTTTAAAATCTATCGAGGCCGAAGGAAAGGTATTCGACCCGAATTTTCACGAGGCCCTGATGCAGGAAGAAAATAGCAAGGTGCCGGAACATACGATAGTGGAAGAATTGCAAAAAGGTTACCTTTTAAACGACAGGGTAATCAGGACATCCAAGGTTAAAGTAAGTAAACAAAAATCTTAAATTATTACATAGGAGGTAAAAATGGCAAAAGTAATCGGAATTGATCTGGGTACATCAAATTCAGCCGCGGCGGTCATGGAAGGCGGACGTCCGGTAATTATACCTTCGGCGGAAGGAGCGGGCGTCGCTTCAGGGAAGGCGTTTCCTTCGTACGTCGCTTTTACCAAAGACGGGCAGCGTTTGGTCGGTGAGCCGGCAAGGCGCCAGGCGGCGATCAACGCTGAAGGCACGATCCAGGCCGCAAAACGCAAGATGGGTACGGATTTTGAATTCAAGGTCTACGGGAAGACTTATACTCCCCAGCAGATCTCGGCTTTTATACTGCAGAAGATCAAACAGGATGCCGAGGCTTATCTGGGAGACAAGGTTGAGGAAGTGGTCATTACCTGCCCCGCCTATTTTAATGATAACCAGCGCCAGGCGACAAAAGACGCCGGAGAGATCGCTGGGTTAAAGGTGCTGCGTATCATCAATGAACCTACTGCCGCCTGCCTTGCTTATGGTTTGGACAAAGCGCAGAAGTCGCAAAAGATCATGGTTTTTGACCTGGGCGGCGGGACTTTAGACGTTACCATCATGGAGATGGACCAGGGCGTGTTTCACGTGCAGTCTACTTCCGGGGACACTCAACTGGGCGGAACGGACATGGATAAAGTGCTTCTTGAATATATCGCAGGCCAGTTTAAGCGTGAAACCGGCATCGACATTATGAACGACAAGATGGCGGTGCAGAGAGTGCGCGAAGCGGCGGAAAAGGCAAAGATAGAGCTTTCTTCAACAGTGAGCACTGATATAAATCTTCCTTTTATAACCGCTGATGCCTCAGGGCCTAAACATTTAGCCATGTCGATCACACGCGCAAAATTAGAGGATTTGATTCTGCCGATCGTAAACAGGTGCCGCCAGCCTATTGAGCAGGCGCTTAATGACGCGAAATTAACCGCTAAAGAAGTTGACCGCATCATCATGGTCGGCGGGCCCACACGTATGCCCATAGTCCAGAAATTCCTCGAAGATTATGTGGGCAAAAAGATCGAGCGCGGCGTTGATCCAATGGAATGCGTGGCTTTGGGTGCTGCGATCCAGGCCGCGATCATCAAGGGCGACGTCAAGGATGTTTTGCTGCTCGACGTAACCCCGCTTTCTTTAGGCATCGAGACTTTAGGAGGAGTGAGCACGAAATTGATCGAAAGGAACGCTTCCATACCTACGCAAAAAAGCCAGACTTTTTCCACCGCCGCCGACAATCAGACCGCGGTAACTATCCGCGTTTTGCAGGGCGAACGGCCACTGGCTAATGACAACGTGGAACTGGGAAGGTTTGATTTAGTGGGGATCCCCGCTGCAGCGCGCGGCATCCCGCAAATTGAAGTAAAGTTCGATATCGACCGCGACGGGATAGTCCACGTTTCGGCAAAAGACCTGGGCACTGGTAAAGAGCAGTCTATCCGTATCACCGCCCCTAAAAAACTATCCAAGGAAGAGATCGAAAAAATGGTCAAGGACGCGGAGAAATTCGCTGCGGACGATGCCAAGAAGAAAGAGGAAATAGAGTCTATTAACCAGGCTGATAATCTGGTTTATGCCACTGAAAAGTCCCTGAAGGATTATGGCGATAAGGTAAACCAGACTGAACGCGCCGATATCGAAGCCAGGTTAAATGACCTCAAGTCGGCCATAAAAGATAAGAACGTAGAGAGAATAAAAAAAGGCATGGATGACTTGACTAAGGCCGCGCATAAGTTAGCGGAAGAGATTTATAAACAGTCAGCGGCCAAGCAGCAGCAGTCCGGGCAGAACTCCGGCCCTAAAGAAGAGCAAAAGAAGGAAAATCCGGAAGAAGCGGGCCCTTCCTCCGGCAAAAAAGACGATGATGTTATCGACGCGGAGTATAAAGAGGAAGACGATAAAAAATAATGAGTACAAAACGCGATTACTACGAAATCCTGGGCGCTAAGAAAAACGCCACTCTCGATGAGATAAAAAAGGCTTACCGTGAGCTCGCCCTCCGTTTTCATCCCGACAGGGTGCCGCACGAACAAAAAAAAGAAGCGGAGGAGAAGTTCAAGGAGATCTCGGAAGCTTACGCGGTACTTTCTGATTCCCAGAAACGCGCGCTGTATGACCAATACGGCCATTCAGGGATAGACCAGAAATATGCTTACGAGGACATCTTTAAAGGCGCTGATTTTAATACGGTTTTTAGAGATATGGGTGATTTCGGCTTCGGCTCAAACGTTTTTGACGAAATTTTCGGCGACCTGGGATTCGATATTTTCGGTGGAAGGTCTTCAAGGCAGGAGACCGGGAGAGGCCGCAAAGGAAGAGACCTGGAAATATCCGTCAATATAACTTTAGAAGAAGCCGCTTTAGGCATAGAAAAAACTATCGTTGTCCCGCGGTATGAAACCTGCCCTGTCTGCTCAGGAAGCGGTGCTAAGCCCGGGACGAAAAAAAACACCTGTCCTCAGTGCAAAGGGAGCGGAAAGCTGATCGTTTCCAGCGGTTTTTTTCAGCTGGCCCAGACCTGTCCGCGCTGCAGGGGCGAGGGTTCAATGATACAGACGCCCTGCGTTGACTGCCACGGGGAAGGAAGAGTTAAAGTTACCAGGAACATCAAAGTAAAAATCCCCCCCGGGGTAGATACGGGTTCGCAGCTAAGGGTAAGAGGGGAAGGCGAAGCGGGCACTGCCGGCCACGGCGACCTGTATGTGGTCATAGAAGTGGCTCCTCATTCTGTTTTCCAGAGGCACGGCAACGACCTGGTCACTGAATCAAATATCAGTTTAAGCAAGGCGATATTGGGAAGCGAAATAGAAGTGCCTACAATAAACGGGCATGTGCAGATGAAAGTCCCGGCCGGCACTCAAAGCGGCAAGATATTCCGCCTTAAGGAAAAAGGCATCCCCGACGTTCACGGCAGGGGTATTGGAGACCAGCTTGTGAGGGTAATAGTGGAAATACCCAGGGATATTTCTTCAGAGCAACGCAGGCTGATCGAGGAATTCGCCAGGCTATCCGGAGAAGACCCGGATATAAGGCAAAGTTTCAAGGATAAAATAAAGAAAGCGTTCAAATAACAGTAAAGGAAGTGAGGAAAAATGCCAAATTACGATTACGAATGCACGGAATGCGGCCATAAATTTGAGGCTTTTCAGAGCATAACTGAGAAGCATCTTACTAAATGCCCTAAGTGCGGGAAAAAACTAAAACGCCTTATAGGAAGCGGGGCCGGGATTATTTTCAAGGGTTCCGGTTTTTACGCCACCGATTACAAGAAAAAGACCGGCGGCTGCCCTCATTCCAAAAAGGGTTGCGGCGGCTGCGGCGGATAACCGGGGTTATTCAACGAAAAAAAACATTAAATACTGGATACCCGCTGTATTTTATGTTATATTACTAATTCCTGTTTCATTTAACCTGAACATTACTTATGACAACTATAAAACCTTTTAAAGCTGTAATATATAACCAGGAAAAAATAAAAGACCTTTCCAAAGTAGTTTGCCCTCCTTACGATATAATTCCTCCGGCCAAGCAGGAATATTACCATGATTTAAACAGCTACAATTTGATCCATGTGCTTTTATCAAAAGAAGCGGCCGGAAAAGATAAATACCAGGTAGCCGACGGATATTTCAAAGAGTGGATAAAAAATAAGATCCTCATCCAGGACAAGAGCCCGGCGGTCTATTTCTACAGCCATCAGTACAATATAAAAGGTGAAAAAAAGACCCGCTACGGTTTTATCTCGCTTCTTCGCCTGGGAGACAAAAATTCAGCGGTTTTCGCGCATGAACATACGCGTATGGAACCCAAAGAAGACAGGCTGCGTCTTCTAAAGCACGTAAAAGCGAATCTTAGCCCTATCTTTGTCCTTTTTCCCGATAAAAAGCGCGTCATCCATTATATGCAGCAGCAGTACTCGAAAGACAAAAAACCGTTTATCGATATAACCGATGAGGAAAAGAACAACCATAAGCTCTGGCGTATAGATTCTCCGGAAGCGCTTGCCGCCATACAATCCAGGATGGCCGATGAAAACATATTCATAGCGGACGGCCATCACCGTTACGAAGTGGCCTGCGCCTACAGGGACGAGCTGAGGAATAAATCCTCCAGCCTCTCCGATGACGAACCGATCGATTATATAATGAGTTATTTTACCAATGTGGAATCTCTGGGGCTGACCATACTGCCGATACACAGGCTGATAAAACTCGATAAAAAACTGAATATCGAAGATTTTTTACTGCGCTTAAAAGAGCATTTCTATGTGGATGAAGTAAAAGACAAGACCAGGTTTTTCTTCCTCCTGGAAAAAGCCGGGCGCACCGAGCATGTCCTGGGCATGTACAAAGATAAAAAATACTGGCTGGTGCGTCTCAGGAACGTAAAGATACTGGATAAGATGATAAGCGATAAGCCCGCGGAATACAGGTCGCTGGATGTTTCCATACTGAATTACCTTATCCTGAATAATATACTCGGGTTTGGGCTTGAAGATAAGGCAAGCATCAATTATAACCACGAAGCGCAGGATATAATCGATCAGGTTGACGCCGATGATTCTTATCTTGGCTTTTTCCTGAATCCGACCAAGGTCAAGCAGGTTATTTCAGTTGCGCTTACCGGCAACAAGATGCCTCCGAAATCCACATTCTTTTATCCCAAGGTCCTGTCTGGGCTGGTGATAAACAAACACGAAGAAATATAAATATGGCCCTTTTCGGAAAACCCAAATACACGATAGTAAGATTAAAGAAAAAAGAGATACCCGACGGACTTTGGACGAAGTGCGAGGAATGCTCTGAAGTCCTTTACAATAAAACCCTGGAA
>JAQULD010000092.1 GCA_028719045.1 Candidatus Omnitrophota bacterium
CGTTATGGTCATAACTATCCATTTTCCTCACCTAAAATTATATTAAATTTTAAGTATAACATTTAAAATATTTATTGTCAAAAGCAATTGGCAGCCTGAGACTTAAGATAATTCAGGATCAGCTTCTTCGCCTTTACCAGCGCCTTGTAACGGTGGCTCATCTTGTGTTTTATCTCAGGGCCAAGCTGGGCGAAGGTCTTTTTGTATTTCGGGATAATAAAAAGCGGGTCGTAACCAAAACCAAAACTACCCGAGGGCTCGTAACCGATCACCCCTGAACACCTGCCTTCCACCACTCCGATAATGCCGTCTTTATCCGCGAGCGCGACCGCGCAGGTATAATGCGCTTTTCTCTCTTTAAGAGGAAGACTGCCGAGTGATTCCAGCAGTTTTTCATTGTTCTTGGCGTCGTTTTTGTCTTTTCCTGAAAAACGCGAGGAATATACCCCGGGTTTTCCGCCCAAAGCGTCAACGCAAAGTCCGGAATCTTCCCCCATTGTGAGTTTTTTGGTGAAACGCGCGATCTTAACGGCCTTAATTACCGCGTTTTCCGAGAAAGTCTTGCCGTTTTCCACGATCTTCGGAGTAGACGGATAATTTTCGAGCGAGATTATTTCCAAATCAAAATCTTTTAAAATTTCTTTTATCTCTTCCAGCTTCTTTTTGTTCTTTGTCGCGACAACAAGTTTTTCTGACATTGATCCTTTGGTTAATCGAATATGCCTTTGAGCAGTTTACGCTGGATATCGTTCAATTCGCGGATACCAACGGCGGCGAGATCAAGCAGCCGGTCCATCTCTTCTTTTTTAAAAGTCTTCCTTTCAGCGGTGCCCTGGACTTCAATGAACTCACCCGCTGATGTCATCACTACGTTCATATCCACGTCCGCGCGGGAATCCTCTTCATAAGCCAGGTCCAAAAGCGGTTCTTTACCCACGATGCCGACGCTTGTCGCCGCCACATAATCCCTGACAGGGATCCGCGGGATCATCCCGGCTTTTTTAATTTTGTCCAAAGCCAGGATAAGCGCCACGAAACTTCCGGTGACGGATGCGGTACGCGTTCCTCCGTCTCCCTGGATCACATCGCAATCAAGCCAGATAGTGCGTTCGCCTAAATTTTTCATGTCGGTAACCACGCGCAGGGACCTGCCGACCAGCCGTTGTATCTCATGTGTCCTGCCTGAATCTTTTCCCCTGGGTATCCGGCTATGACATGAACGCGGAAGCATCCCATATTCAGCGGTAACCCAGCCGCTTCCGGAATTCTTCAAGAATGGCGGTACACTCTCTTCCACTGAAGCGGTGCAAATCACACGCGTATTGCCCGTTTCAATAAGGCAGGAACCTTCGGCAAATTTAATATAGTCCCTGGTTATTGTCACCTTTCTTAATTGATCACTGTTCCTTCCGTCTGAACGCGCCATTTATCTCCTTGTTTTATTTGTATTAAAAATATTTCCGCCCCGGGCGTCTATCGCCACTATCGCGGGGAAATCAACTACTTCCAGTTTGTGGATAGCTTCAGGGCCTAGATCAGGATAAGCGGCCTTTTTAGCTTTTTTTACGCATTTTGAAAGCAACGCTCCGCAGCCGGCGTAAGTAACAAGATATACCGCGCCGTGTTTCTTTATTGCCTGGAGGACCTCTTCGGAACGATTGCCTTTCCCGATCATGACTTTGAGCCCGGATTTAAGTAACAAAGGGGTAAACGCGTCCATGCGCCTGCTGGTAGTAGGGCCGCAGGAGCCGATTACTTTTCCCTTAGGTGTAGCGGTAGGGCCGCAATAATAGACCACCGCGCTTTTTAAATCTAGAGGCGGTTTTTTGTTTTGCGAAAGCGCATCTGCCAGCCTTTTGTGCGCCTGGTCGCGGGCAGTAAAGATTGTCCCGCTCAGCAAAAGCTCATCGCCCGCTTTTAATTGGACAATCAGCTCTTTTGTCAATGGAGTATGTATCTTTATCATTATTATAATACTGCGGTTGCGCTGCGCAGCGCGTGGCAGCTGATATTCACCGCGACCGGCAAACCCGCGATATGCGTCGGATAAGTCTCGATATTTACCGATAGGCAGGTATTTTTACCGCCCAAACCCATTGGGCCGATATTCAGTTTGTTGATTTCTTTCAGCAATCGTCTTTCTAATCCGGTCAACGGCCTTCCGATCTTTTTTAACAACGCTTTTTTCGCCAGAAGCATCGCGTAATCCGCGGTGCCGCCGACACCTATTCCCACTACATAAGGAGGACAGGCGTCCGGACCGGCATTTTTTACCACTCCTATAATGAACTCCCTGACCTGATCTATCTTGACGGTAGGATTAAACATCTTAAGCTGCGCTTTGTTCTCGCAGCCAAAACCTTTTGGTAAAACCGTCAATTTTAATTTGCTTCCCCCTGTTATTTCAGTATGGATAACCGCCGGAGTATATCCCGGTTTTCCCCGTTTAAGCGGATCTTTTATCACCGAGCTTCTTAAAGAAGCTTCTTTGTACCCCTGGTCTATTCCTTTATTTATAGCCTTTTTAAAATCCCCTTCAATCCTTACGTCTTGGCCGATTTCCACAAAAACACAGGGCATACCGGTATCCTGGCAGATAGCAAACCCTTCTTTTGCGGCAATCCCGGCGTTCTTAATGATCGCCTCTATTATCCTCTTTGCGCTGGAATTTTTTTCCGCGGAATGCGCCGAACGCAAACGGTTAAGCATTTCTTTAGCCAAAAAAACGTTCGCTTTTACGCACAGGTCTTTTACCGCGGAGGTTACTCTTTCGGAAGATATTGTTCTCATTTGCCCTTGTACTCCCGGGTTACGGTAGTGGTTATCCCTCCACGGGGATTAAATTGGCCGGTGATCTTTGCCCAGCGGGGTTTTGCGGCCGCGACAAAATCTTCCAGCATCCTATTGATGACATGCTCGTGAAAAATCCCGATATTGCGGAAGAATATGGTATACATCTTAAATGATTTCAATTCAATGCAGTATTTTCGCGGAGAATATTCCACTTTTATTACCGCGAAATCCGGCAGGCCTGTCTTCGGGCAGATGCAGGTAAATTCCGGGATATCCAGAGAAATGGCATAAACCCTGTCCGGATACTGATTTTCCCAGACCTCTATTTCCGGCGTTCTTAATTTTTTGATATTTTTCTGCAAACCTTCGTAAGAAGATATTTTGTCCTTCATTTTACATGACTCCTATCAATTTATGCATTTGGGGAATGACGCATGCCGCGATATTTTCCCTGGAACAGATATTCCTGAAACTATTTAATTTTGTCCGCAGTTCCAGTCCGTCTTCAAGGCTGTTCGGCTGTAAGACCAGGAAGGAAAAACTCCTTAATTCCTTAAGCAATTTTATCGCCTCCATCAGGTCATCTTCCCTGGTAGCGCTACAGATGATCGCTTTTAAGAAAACTTCTTTTCGGGAAGCTATCCGCAAAAAGCTCTTATGCTGCTGCCAGAAATCTGCAAGTCCGGTGGAACTGGGAAATTTAAAATCCATGGCCACGAAATCAAGCAGGTCTATCACCTGCTCCAATTGATCGGGCAAGGTGCCGTTTGTCTCCAGGTAATTCTTAAAACCTTCCTGCCTGGTCAGCCGCAAAACTTCCTTTAAGAAATCAATCTGCAATAAAGGCTCACCTCCGGTAAAAGAAACGGAATGATACTTATCGCCGTAAATTTTTAGCTCAGAGACGAGTTCCGCGGGTTCATATTCCCTGAACTTTTCCGGTTTTGTGTCGCAATAGCCGCATTTAAGGTTACAGCCGTAGAAGCGCACGAATAATTGTTTCACCCCTAAATAAATACCTTCTCCCTGGATACTATCGAAAATTTCGGTTATCTTTGCTTTCATATTCTTATTAGCGTGTCCCCGGGTCTATGAGGCGGGCTTCACGAAAGCCCTTAGCCCTGTAAAAACAACTGTCGCATTTGCCGCAAGGTTTACTCTTCCCGCGGTAACACGACCAGGTCAATCCAAAAGGCACGCCTAAACTTTTTCCGAGCCTTATTATCTGCGCCTTGGTTTTATCGATCAAAGGCGTTACCATCTCGATCTTTTTGTTCTCAACTCCGGACTTGGTCCCGGCCTTGATCACTTTTTTAAAAGCCCGGTAAAACTGCGGCCGGCAGTCCGGGTAACCGGAATAATCCTGGGCGTGCGCGCCGATGAATATGGCTTCGGCGCCGGTTGCCTCAGCGCAGGAAAGCGCGAAACTTAAAAATATGATGTTCCTCGCCGGGACATAGGTGGAAGGTATCCCCTCTTTTACCTCATCCGGAACTTTTAGTTTTTTGTCGGTCAGGCTTGAGCCTTTCCAGGGAAGGCTGATCTTTACCACCGAAAAATCGCTTCCGCAGGATCGAGCCACGGATTTAGCGGCGCTTATTTCTTTGCTGTGGCGCTGGCCGTAATCGAAAATAAGGCAGAACGGCTCGTAACCTTTCCTAACGGCAAAATATAATGTTACGGCCGAATCCAGCCCGCCGGACAACAGAACCACGGCGCGTTTCTTTGAAGTTTTAATCCTGCTCATACGTGGCGGAACTGGTGTTGTTTTCCCAGACTGTCACCGATTTGGGGGTTAATTTATGCGCTTTAAGGCGATCGTAAATATATTTGGCGATATTTTCCGATGTGGGGTTGATCTTGCGAAAATAAGCTAAATTGTTTAGATACGTGTGGTCAAGCGGATCCAGGACCTTGTTAAGCTGCGCTTTTAAAAATTTAAAATCCAGGACCATACCTATCTTGTCGAGCGTGTTGCTTACGACCGTAACTTCGACTTTCCAGTTATGGCCGTGCAGCGCTTCGCACTTGCCTTTATATCCCCGTAAATTATGGGCCGAACTGAAATTCGCTTCCACTTTTATGCTATACACCGTTAACCTTCTTTACGTTCTTTATCGGCCGGCCCAGGAATCTTTGCGCCAGGCCGCTGAACCACTCAGGATTATCGCTTACGAAGAATTTATGCGTGGCTTTTTTCCTGCCGTTATAAAGCAGGCCTTCGGAAGATAATATTTTCTTAACTTCTATGGCTACTTGTTTGGCGGAGTCGATCAAAGTCACCTGGCTCCCCATTTCTTTCTGAATGACCGGCTTTAACAAAGGATAATGCGTGCAGCCGAGGATTACCGTATCGACCTTAGCGTCTTTTAAAGGCTTAAGATAAGCCTGCACTACTTCCGAGACCACCTTTCCTGAAAGCCAGCCTTCTTCGACAAAAGGCACGAATAAAGGACAGGCCGCTGTAGTGACTTTCACGGAAGGATCCAGGTGTTTGATCTCATTCTCGTATGCCCCGCTCTTGATCGTCCCTTTGGTCCCGATCACGCCTACGCGCTTATTTTTGGTGGCGTATACAGCCTCTCTTACTCCGGGCACGATCACGCCGACTATCGGCACCTTGAAATGATTTTTTATGACCGGCAAGGCGACGCTGGAAACAGTATTGCAGGCGACGCAGATAAACTTTACTTCCTCTTTGAGCAAAAAGAGCGCGTCTTCGATAGAAAAACGTATCACGGTTTCTTTGGATTTTATTCCGTAAGGAACCCGGGCAGTATCCCCGAAATAGATTATGTCCTCATAAGGCAGTTGATGGATCAGTTCTTTCACCACGGTAAGCCCGCCGACGCCGGAATCAAACACACCTATTGGTTTCAAATCTCTCCCCTTTTGAGTTTTATGTTTATTATTTTTTCGCCTGCATCATTCCGCTTTCACGGGCGTAATTAAGCACGCCTTCGTGGATGCTGTCAGCGATCTTCTCGCGATAATAATAATTTTTCAGGAAACGCTCTTCGGTGCTGTTGGAAACAAACCCTACCTCTACCAATACCGCCGGGATCCTGGCGCCTTTTAAAACAAAGTACCGAGCTCCTTTTACCCCCAGCACTTCCACATCCAGGTTTTTATTGATGGACTTGCAGATGGAATGCGCCAACTCTATGGATTCTGCCCTGCTTGCGGTATAAACCATATCCCAAAGAATGGCTTTCAGGTTCACGGAAGGGCTGGAAAACAGGGCGTTCTGTAAATTCAAGGAAGCATTCTGCGCGGAGTACAAAGCGCGCTGGGAATCATTCACGGACGGAGAGACATAATAGACTTCAAATCCGTTCATGCCCCTGACACGATTGGCATTGGTATGTATGCTTGAGAAAAGGTCCGCCTTTG
>JAQULD010000093.1 GCA_028719045.1 Candidatus Omnitrophota bacterium
TCGGGGAATTGAAGATCCAGCCTGATATAGACGGAGCCTTGGTAGGAGGCGCAAGCCTCAAGGTGGATTCGTTTGCCGAAATCGTCAAACGCGCGAGCAAGGTGAAAAAATGACAGGTGTATTGATAGGTTTGCATGTTTTGATTTGTATAGGTTTGATTATACTGGTGCTGGTCCAGAGGGGAAAAGGCGGAGGGCTGGTCGAAAGTTTTTCCGGGATCGAAACCATGTTCGGCACAAAAACGAGCGCTTTTCTTACTAAAACCACCACGGTGCTTGCGATCGGTTATTTTCTTACGTGTTTGATCTTGACTTTAGTGTCGGTAAAACAAAGCAGGTCATTGCTGGGAAATACAAGGACAAAAACTCCTGTAGCGAAGAGCCAGCCTGTAACTCCGGCCGCCGGACAAGAGGCAGCCGCGGCAAAAGTCGAAGAAAAAACACCGGCGAGCGCCTTACCGGCCGCTGTACCCGCTGCAAACCAGGCGGCGAACGCCGAGCCCAAGAAGGAGCAGCAGCAGAATGCTCCTAAGACAGAATAACTCACTTGTGAATTTTTGGAATAAACGAATAAAATTAAAGCTACCCGTTCTTTGGGTAGCTTTTTTATTTGCCGCGCCGCTTACAGCTTTCCCGCAAGATTACGGCGACGCCCTGGTTTCCGCGGCCACCGCGGACGCGCGCACACTGATCCCGATCTTGGCATCGGACTCAGCTTCAGCTGATATCTCAGGAATGATCTTTAACGGCCTGGTTAAATACGATAAGGATATAAACCTTACCGGGGACCTTGCCGAGAATTGGGAGATACAAGAAGAAGGCCTGGTGATCATCTTCCATCTAAGGCGGAATGTATACTGGCAGGACGGAAAGAAGTTTACCGCGTCCGATGTCGAATTTACTTATAAAAAACTGATCGACCCGAACGTAAGGACTCCTTACAGCGGGGATTTTGAAAGAGTAAAGTCTTTGGAGGTGCTCGACGATTACACTTTAAAAGTCACCTACAAAGAACCCTTTGCCCCGGGATTATCCAGCTGGGGCATGTCCATTATCCCAAAACATCTTCTGGAAAACGAAGACCTGAATACCACGAAATTCCAAAGACACCCGCAAGGCACAGGCCCTTATAAATTAAAATCCTGGAAAGCGCAGGAAAAAATAGAGCTTGTGTCCAACAAAAACTATTTTGAAAAAAGGCCTTACTTAGACCGTAACATCACCCGGGTCATTCCCGACGAAGCGACAATCTTCCTGGAACTGGAAACCCAGGGGATCGATTCATCGGGCCTGACGCCTTTGCAGTATACGCGGCAGACAGACACGCCTTTTTTTAAAAAATATTACCGTAAATTCAGGCTGCCGAGTTTCAGCTACACTTATTTAGGGTATAATTTGAACGACCGGAAATTTCAGGATATAAGGGTAAGGCAGGCCTTAAACCTGGCAATCGATAAGAAAAAGATCATTGATATCGTGCTCTTAGGGTTGGGGAGAAATATCACCGGGCCGTTTATTCCCGGTTCCTGGGGTTATAATGAAGGCGTAATAGCCGCGCCTTTCGACCGGATAAAAGCCAAAGAACTGCTAAAAGAGGCCGGCTGGTCAGCTAACGGCAAAGACGGATGGCTTAGGAAAAACGGGCGGATATTCGAATTTACCATACTTACCAACCAGTGTAACGAAGAACGGATGAAGGCGGCGGAAATCATCCAAAGGAGCCTCAAAGATATAGGCGTCCGGGTAAAGATCAAAGTCGTGGAATGGAGCGTATTCATAAGCGAATTCATCAATAAGCGTAATTTCGAGGCCGTGCTTTTAGGGTGGGCGCTGGGGCGCGACCCCGACAACTTCGATATCTGGCACTCTTCGAAAACCAAGGAAGGAGAATTCAATTTCCTGGGTTTTAAGAACGAGGAAGTGGACAAGCTGCTGGTGGAAGCCAGAAGGACTTTCGACCATGAAAAAAGGAAAGAGTATTACCACAGGATTCACGAGATCATATACGCCGAACAGCCTTGCATGTTTTTGTATTGCCCCGACAGCTTATTCGTCATACACACAAGGTTTCAAGGCATTAAACCGGCTCCCATAGGGATAGGATATAATTTTATAGACTGGTGGGTGCCGAAAACCCAGCAGAAATACAGGGAATTGATACAGGAATGACCTCTTATATAATCCGCAGATTACTGGGAATAATACCTTTATTATTCGGGATAACCGTAATAAGCTTCATCATCATACATCTTGCCCCGGGAAAACCAACACTGCTTGAGCAATCCCTCAACCCGAAAATATCCGTGGAAGTCAGGGAAAAATTTGAGAGATTGTACGGGCTGGATAAACCGCTTCCTATACAGTATATTAACTGGATAGGGCGGCTGGCAAAATTCGATTTCGGAGTATCCATAAGCGATAACCGCCCGGTAGTGGAAAAAATCATCGAGAGGATACCGCTGACCCTGACCATCAATGTCTTGTCCATCTTTTTTCTGTTCCTTGCCGCGGTCCCGCTCGGTATAAAAAGCGCGATAAAACAAGGCTCTATTTTTGATAATACGGTTACTGTCATCGTTTTCCTGTTGTTTGCCGCCCCCACATTCTGGCTGGCGCTCCTTTTAATGCAGCTTTTTTGCATCCAATTCGGATGGCTTCCTATTTCAGGCCTTAAATCCCTGGATTTTGAATATTTCGGTTTTTGGCATAAGGCCTGGGACCTGACAAGGCATTTAGCCCTGCCGGTCTTCGTCTCAACCATCGGCGGATTAGCCGGCATCTCGCGCTATATGCGCTCCAATATGATCGAGGCGATGAACCAGCCTTACATTTATACCGCCAGGGCCAAGGGGCTGCCTGAAAAACAGGTGGTCTATAAACACGCCCTGCGTAACGCGATCCTGCCGATTGTAACGATACTTGGGCTTTCTTTACCGGGATTATTGGGGGGAAGCGTCATATTCGAATCCATATTCGCGCTGCCCGGTATCGGAAGATTATTTTACGAAGCTGTAATGATGCGAGATTATCCGCTGATCATGGCGGAGGTCGTTCTCGGAGCGGTTTTAACCATGCTTGGCAACCTGATCGCGGATATAAGCTACGCGTATGTTGACCCGAGAATAAGGTACAGGAAATAACGCTATGAAAAACAAATATTTAATAGCCGGCATCGCGATAATCGCCATATTCACCCTGCTGGCTGTTTTCGCGAAATTCATAAGCCCTTATGACCCGGCGGCAATAGACCAGAACAGCCTGCTTACGGCGCCTTCAACGAGCCATCTACTCGGAACGGACAGCCTTGGACGTGATCTTTTAAGCCGGATAATCTACGGAGCGAGGATATCATTAAGCATCGGGCTTATCGCGGTCGGGATCGCCACGCTCCTCGGCCTGTTCTTCGGTTCTTTATCCGGTTTTTACGGAGGGATAACCGATGGGGTCATCATGCGTTTTGCCGACATCATGCTTTGTTTTCCCACATTTTTTCTCATTCTTGCCATAGCCGCTTTCCTGGAATCATCGATCTTCAATATCATGGCAATTATAGGGCTTACCGGCTGGATGGGGCCGGCAAGGCTTATCCGCGGGGAGATACTTTCTCTTAAAGAACGTGAATTCATTCAAGCCGAAAAAGCGCTGGGGGCCTCGAATTACAGGATCATTACCAAACATTTGATCCCGAACGCTATAGGGCCGGTGCTGGTGAACGCTACTTTAGGCATAGCGGGCGCGATCCTGCTCGAATCGGGATTAAGCTTCCTGGGGCTGGGGGTCCAGCCGCCTACGCCAAGCTGGGGCAACATACTAATGGAATCAAAATCGACTTTGGGAGTAGCCTGGTGGATAACCGTGTTTCCCGGGATGGCAATCCTTATCACAATACTGGGTTTTAATTTCATTTCAGAAGGTTTAAAGAAAATTTTGGGCTAAACCATGAAAAATCTGCTGGAAGTAAAAAATCTGAATGTCGAATTTCTTCTGGAAGGAAAAATTATCCGCGCTGTCAAAGGGATCGATTTAAGCATAGGATACAATCAGACGCGGGTTTTGGCGGGAGAATCGGGTTCAGGGAAAACGGTAATGTCGCTGGCGGTAACCAGGATCATCCCGAAAAACGGAATAATAACCTCCGGAGAGGCATATTTAGAAGGCGTGGACCTGCTTAAACTCGATGAGAAACAACTGGTAAAAATAAGAGGCAGGGATATCGCCTATATTTTCCAGGAGCCCGCAAGCTACCTTAACCCGGTATTTACCATAGGCAACCAGGTGCTGGAAGCGATAACCCTGCATCAGAATAAACACGGCAAAGCTGCCGAAGAGGAAGCATTGAGATTATTAAGCCTTGTCAAGATCAAGGAACCGGACAGGGTCTTTCATTCCTACCCGCACCAGTTATCCGGAGGTATGAACCAGAGGGCGTTTATCGCCATGAGCCTTGCCTGCGCGCCAAAGCTGCTCATCGCGGACGAACCCACAACCTCTCTCGATGTGACTATCGAAGCGGAAATTCTTAAGCTCCTTGCTGATTTAAAAAGCAAACTGGGGTTTTCCCTGCTGTTCATTACGCACAACCTGTCTATAGCGAAAAAAATAGCGGACAGGGTAAGCGTCATGTATGATGGTAAAATCGTGGAAGAAGCCGATACTAAACGCATATTTGAGCATCCGGAACATTTCCACACAAAAGAACTGATAAAAGCGTACGAAAAAATAGGAAAGATATGAACACCTTTATCCTGGAAGCTAAAAACCTAAGCAAGCGCTTTTCCGTAGAGCGCGGATTTTTCAAAAAAGAAGAAGGCGCGGTCAACGCCCTTTCCCAGGTAAGTTTTACCGTTAATGAATTCGACACTTTAGGCATAGTAGGGGAGTCAGGTTCGGGTAAGACAACCCTCGCCAAGATAATCGCGCGGCTAATCCCGCCCACTTCCGGAGAAGTCATATTTAACGAAAATATAATCACCGATTTCAGAAAAGACGTGCAGATAATTTTCCAAAATCCCTACAACAGTTTGAACCCGAAAATGCGCGTAAAAGACATAATAACAGAGCCGCTCCTGATACATAAAATGGCCAAAAAAAAATACTTAAAGCAGCGCGCGGTGGAAATGCTTGAGACCGTAGGCTTGGGGGAGAGCGCCCTCGACAGGTACCCCGGTGCTTTTTCAGGCGGGCAGCGCCAGAGGATATGTATAGCCAGGGCCCTGGCCTGTGAACCGAAACTCCTGATATTGGACGAACCGATCTCTTCGCTTGACCTGACCATTCAGGCAAAACTTCTGGATCTATTTGTCAGGCTCAAAGATAAATTCCGTTTCACATACATTTTTATTTCTCACAACCTGGCGGTGATAAAGAATATCTCTAATTCCGTAATAGTGATGCAAGACGGCCGGGTCGCGGAAAGCTCGGATACCTCGTCGATCTTTGAGCGGCCGCGCTCGATCTATACCAAAAACCTTTTGGAAGCCGCCAGGGAATAAAAATAATAAATATTATTTGACATAATTTAAAATTATGTTATACTTTTCTTCCTATGAAAACATACTTACCAAAAGCAGAAGAAATAAAAAGGCAGTGGTACTTAATCGATGCCCAGGATAAGATCCTTGGAAGGCTGGCCTCAAAAGTCGCGGTTTTACTAAGGGGCAAGCACAAGAGAATTTTTACCCCGCACATCGATACCGGAGATTTTGTTATAGTGATAAACGCTTCGGGTGTAAAACTCACCGGCAGGAAAGCGCAGCAGAAAATATACAGGCGCTATTCCGGTTATCCAGGAGGGCTAAGGGAAGTTGATTACGCCTCAATGCTTGAGAAAAGGCCCACTACGGTCATTCGCCTGGCGGTTGAAAGAATGCTTCCCAAAGGGGCCCTTGGCACCAAGACCTTATCCAAATTAAAGGTTTACGCGGGAAGCGATTATCCTCATAAGGCACAGAAACCGGAACTTTTAAAAATTTAAAGGACTAAACACTAAAGATGGAAACTACCATAAAAAACATTTCGATCGGAAGGCGTAAAGAATCAGTGGCGAGGATATTTCTTTTGCCGGGTAAAGGCAATATACTGATCAACAAAGTCCCTTACGAAAAATATCTCAACAGG
>JAQULD010000094.1 GCA_028719045.1 Candidatus Omnitrophota bacterium
TTAGCCTTCCCGAGGTCCCCTGACCAAAGATACTGCAACGCCACCTGCATGCAGCCGGTCTCCCCGGTATAGACGCTGGAGCTTATATTCGTGGCCTGGTCTATCTTTAACCTTGAAAATGACGACTGTAACGCGAGTTTCGTAGTATCAAGCTGCGCGTAATCTTCTTTGAAAGAAACGTCCAGAAAAGTCTTAAGATTATATTCTATAGGGCTGTTGCCTTCCACTTCTTTTAATCTTTCCCTGGCAAGACCTACCGTGTCCTGAAAATCGGTTTTTGCTTTTTCTATAAGCTTAGCGTAATATTGTTTTGCCTCATCAAGCTTGTTGTTCCACTGGCTGAGCAAGCCGAGCTGGTATAAAGCGGAGATCGACTGCGGGCTTGCTGCGTCTTTAGCTCCCAGTTTTTCAAAATACTGCAGGGCAGAAGCCTGGTCTTTTAAAATATAGGCAAAAATAATGCCGACCTTGAAATTTGCTTCATCGGCATGCGCGGTCTGAGGGAACTTTTTGACTAATTCGGCATAATTCTCTTTTGCCTTAACCAGTTCCTTTGCTTTTTCCAGGTTAAACGCGCGTAAATACAGGAGCTCTTCATCAAAAGCGTCTTTTCCGCCGGCTTCCTCGATCCTCTTGAAAACAGACTCGGCATACGCTGGGTCCTTTAACCCCTCATTTGTCACAGAGAACATCTTGGCTATATCCGACAAAAACGGGATTAACTTCTCTTTAGGAAGCGATTTTTGCGCTCTTTGCATATAGATATCGTAAACCAGCTCCGAGAGGTCGAGGTTGCCTTTTTTATAAAAATCCAGGGCGATTCCCGCGAGCTCTTCGTCTTTTCTGTCGGAAGTGGCTATTTTATCGACGTAAATCTTGTATAATTGTTTCGATTTGGCTTTTTCCCCGTAAGACAAAAGCTTGTCCGCGGCAACTTTTACGGGCGTTATATCTTTGGCGTCTTTGGCGTATTCCAAGGCGGCATTCATCAGGTCGGTTAAAGCCTGCTCATGAAAAACATCCTGCTGGTCACGGTGGAATTGCCACAGGATTAACCTGGAATAAACGGTCAGGGGGTCTTTGGCTCCGGAGGCAGAAATAGCTTTTTGCAGGCTTTCTTCTATTTGCTGACGGTAAGTATTGCCCTGGCTGAAATATTCATCCCAGAGCTGTTTTTCTTCCAGAAATTTTAACTGGCTGTAACGGGCCAGGCCTATATAGTAATCCAGGAGTGGCTCCAGGCTCTTTTTTTCCTGCATGAGGGAATTCAACAAATCCACAAAGCCCGAATATTTGTCATCCTTGAAATATACTTCCTTTACCACTTCTAAAGCGGCAAACGCGTCTTCGTTTGTCTTTGCTTCGATAACCTGCTTCTTTAGAAGGCCTAATTGCGGGTTATCCTCGGAATACGCGTAATGAATGGCCCCTAAACAAAAAACACAAAGTAATAACAATATTATTTTTTTCATTTTGATTTCACCGCGCCGTTATGGTTATTATTCTTCTTCGCCGGGCCGGGATGTTTCCAAAACTCCCTGACCACGTAATAAGCCTTTCGGGGGATACGCTTATCAAGCCCGCCTTCTTTCTCATCGGCCGATAGTGCGACGATGCCGAACCACTCTTCATTCATGTTCATGTTCTTCGGGGCTTTTATATCAAAATAATAACTGCCGCTCGACCAGCCGGCCTCCGTGTTGTGCTCTTTCCAGCTTTCGGCGTCACTCTCATTGTGCTTCCACCATTCGTCGGACCACTCGAACATAGTCCCGCCCAGGCAATTCCCCGCCCCGTCCTTGGCATTGGCGATATTCTCATAGATCTGGCGCCACTGCGACTCCAGGAAGAACGCCTGCATATTCTGGTCTTCTTTGTTTAAATAAGCGTCATAGGCGTCGGCGCCGAATTCAGACAGCATGATCGGCTTGTCAAAAGTAGCTTTGAGCGATTTAAAAAGGTTGCCGAATGTCTTGCCGCGGTAGATTATACAGGCAATAAGATCGATATCGGTACAGACCTGGCTTGCCACATCCAGGCCGATCAATTCGCCGTTCCCAAGGGCAACCGGATGATTCGGATCGATCTTGTGTATTTCTTTGGCGATCTCGTTGACAAAAGAGTAGTATATCCGGGCGCGCATGACCTTTTGTTTCTGAGGATCAGGCTCTTTGTCTATCTCGTCGCTTGACCAGGGGTGCACGAGGTTCAAGCATGAATAATTGTTTTCGTTGCCCAGGATCCAAAGAAGTATGCCCGGCTCATCCTTATACGCCGCTACCATATCAAGGACTTCTTTTTTTATCCTGTCGCGGAAATCCTGGTCCGCGTAAAAAGGGCAGGGATATTCCCAGAAACCAAGCCAGTTCCCCATCACGGTGCGTATGCCGTATTTTTCGTAAAGGTCCCTGATGACTTTCTTTACGTTCTCAGGACTCTCTCCCGGCTGGTAAAATCTTACCGTATTGACGCCCATCTCCTGCATTAATTTACCGTCGATAATCCAGGGCTGGTATTTATCAGCCCACCAGTCGTAATCATGGGACTGCCCGATGGGAATAGGGCTGTAGCAGACGCCTTTTATAATAAACGGCTTGTTATCGGCTATCAACTGATAATTGCCGTTCTTTAATTTTTTAATGTATACTCTCGGGCTCGGATTTCCGGCCATACCAAAGAGCGAGATAAAGACAAAACAAGCTAATATAGAAAAGATTAATTTCTTCAATTTGATATTCTATTAGATAATAAAATCGTTTGCCCGCATGCCGCGCTTCGCGAAGGGCATGCGGGCAAACGAATAGACTAAATTATTCGTACTTTATTTCATCCAGATAGAAAGTAGCCCCATCCGGATTCACATCGATATTTGTAGCCCAGCAGAAACCGCCGATCATATAGGACATATCTTTGCCTTTTAAATCGATGGTATACTGAGTCCATTCTTTGTTCAGGATAACCGGACCTATGCTTGCGGTATCGGAATCGGAATATTCTCCCATGATGCCGCCGACTTTGAACTCTTCAATGCGTTCTCCGCCTTTTTCTCCGCGTGCCCAGAAGGTAAGCTTCGAAGCCTTTGAAAGGTCAAAACCGCCGTCGACAGTACCCCAGTTGTTCGCGGGATTCTGCCAGTAAATTCCCGCCCAGCGGGCGCCCTGAGTGGCTTTACCGGAATAAATTATCTTTACGCAGGTATCCCCCAGGTATGGATCTTCTTTGCTGCCGCCATCGTACTTTATATCTCCGTAATCACCCATCCAACCGGAAGGTATAAAATGGTTGTTAGCCGAGGAACGGTCCGCGTAGATGTAGAATGGCATGCTTTGCTGTTTCTTGCCTTCCGCCTTTAAGTTCTGGTCAGCTTCGAATTTGACATCATCAATGTAAAAGGTGCAGCCCGCAGGATTCAAGTCCGCAGTAGTTACCCAGCCGAAACCGCCGTTTATGTATGAAAGGTCTTTGCCTACCAGGTTAACCGTATACTGCTTCCAGGTATCCGTTAATTCGATCGGCCCCATTTCGACGCTTGCCGTATCCGGATATGTCCCTTTGATGCCGCCTACCACGACTTTCTGAAGTATCTCGCCGCCCTTTGCTCCGCGTGCCCAAAAGGTAAGTTTGGCCATACCGGTAAGGTCGAATCCGCCTTTTTTGGTTCCCCAGTTATTCGCGGGATTCTGCCAGTATACCCCTGCCCAACCCTGGTTCTGGGATTTTTTACCGCTGTATGTAAACTGCATACAGGTTGTGCCTGAATGAGGATTCTCGGCAAACTGGTCATTCAGCTTTATGTCGCCGAAATCGCCCATCCATCCTGAGGGTATGTAATGGTTCTCTTTTGCGCCCTTGTCGGTATAAACCACAAATTCTTTACCGAGCTGTTTTACAGGCGCAGGTGTTGCTGCCGTAACTGCTGCCGGCGCCGCTGGTGCGGCTACTTTTTCCTCTGCGAAAGCTAACGACAGCATGGAAAATATAGCCAGCCCCGTTAAAATGATCTTTTTCATTTCTTCTCCTCCCCCCGCAGAAAGCGGGACACCAACCTATCCGATAAGGCTGGGTGTTGTTGTTACAGTATTATTATAAAAGTAACCTTTAATATAATTTAATTTAAATTACCACGCTAACCCGCCCGGCGTCCTCCTTTCTACCCCCTCCTATTTCCATTTTTTCTGATACATAAAATAAGATTTGCGTAATTGCCTTAAGAAAGGGCTCATTTTGCCGTTACCCTGGCCGCAAACCCCAAGCCATTCTTCATGCATAAATCCGTCGGGAAAAGGCCCGGCGAATAATCCCTTGGTATCATGTATATACGGCTCATAGGCTTTCCACCATTCATCGACATATTCGAAAACAACCCCGCCTATAGAATTCCCTTCCCCCTCGCCAAAAGCCATATTGGATTCTATATCTTCCCAGGCGGCTTTGTGGTATCCTGCCTGCAGGTCTTCCGCTTCATCAGCGGTTTTGCCTTCCGCGTAAGCGGGACAGCCGAATTCCGTAATCATAGCGGGCTTATCAGCGTGTTCTTTTACCTGGCGCCAAAGAAAACCAAAACCGCAGTCTCCCCTGTAGGCGTTAGTCCCGAAAATATCGATGTCGGGCGCGTCTTTACCGAATTTATCCAGATAAAGCACATCTCCGCTGCATATCGCTACCGGATGTTCCGGATCAATGGCTTTTATCTGTTTTGCCACTTCATTTGCGAATTTGAAAAAGGCATCGGGTTCTTTATCCGCGTTACAGGCATAACCGTAAACGTTTTCATTGCCCAGAAGCCAGAATAATATATAAGGCTCATCCTTATGCTCCATTACCATCTTGATAACGGAATCCGTCATGTTTTTCTTCTGCTCTTCATTGGTATAATCCGTGCCGGGATTCCATTTCGCGCCCGAACCGATAGCGTATTTCCCGAAGAAATCGCCCATGACCACCCTGATCCCGTAATTCTTGTAAAGATCGCGCAGAAGCTCTTTATTCACTTTCAGGGGATGGTGATAAAGCCTGATGGCGTTCACACCCATATCCTGCATTATTTTAAAATCGCCAACCGCAGGCTCGTCGGGATCCTGCATATTGTTTTTGTTGGCGTCTATAAAGGCATCGTACGGCCCGTCGATCTTACCGTTCTTGTTAAAGTCTTCGTATTCCCAATCGCCCAGCGTCCCTTCATCCGGAGACTGGCCGACTTTTGTAGGCGAATAAGTGATCGCTTTTAATATAAACGGCTTATTATCCACGATCAACTGCCAGTCGCCTGTCTCATATTGTACCAAATGTACCTTACCGGTACCTAAAGTCCTTTTTATTTTCAAACCCTCAGGCTGAGGCTTAGCTTTAAGGTTACTGAGCATAGTGACCTTCACGAATTTACCCGGGGTAGTCGCGACAATATCATTGGAAACATCATTATCAAACTGGTTTATTATGTGTATATCCGCGCCTTCCAGCTTATAGCCCAATTGCGGGTTATTTTTCAAGAGGCAATTTATCCTGGCGATCGCGGCCTGGCCGACATACCAGGGCGTATGCCAATAAGTCCAGCCGTAGCTGCCGGGGAAATGCACCACTATCGCGTAATAACATTTGATGGCGTGTTTGACCAAACCGGACTTTTCCAATAACAACCCCAGATAATACAGCTTTACCCCTTGAGGTTCAGGCGCCATGGCCCATTTTAAAAAAGCGGCTTCCAAATCCGGGGAATTTACAAAATCCCAGTGGCTGCCTTCAAGGCGGCCTTCCTTCTGCACCTTTTTGTATTCGGGGTCCCACCTGACAGAAGAAGTATTCGGATAAATCCCTTCCCCTACGGCCGCGCTTAAACCATCCTGGTCCTTGACCGCATACTGATAATCCTTTGTCCCCACATTCTTAAATT
>JAQULD010000095.1 GCA_028719045.1 Candidatus Omnitrophota bacterium
GCTCATCCTATCCTGGGGCTGTATAAGGTCCCAAGGGTCCGGCTGTTCGCCGGTTAAAAGGGTACGCGAGCTGGGTTCAGAACGTCGTGAGACAGTTCGGTCTCTATCTGATGTGGGCGTTAGGATACTTGAAGGGGAGTTCTCCACAGTACGAGAGGACCTGGAGAAGTGGACCTCTGGTGTTCCGGTTGTCCTGCCAAGGGCAAAGGCCGGGTAGCTATGTCCGTAAGGGATAAGCGCTGAAGGCATCTAAGTGCCAAGCCCACCCCAAGATTAGGTATCCCTTCTTCGCAAGAAGATGAAGGCTGGTCGTAGACTACGACCTTGATAGGCGCGATGTGTAAGATCCGTAAGGATTTAAGCTAACGCGTACTAATCAGCCAACCGGCTTGGCCTAAATTATTTTTTTGCTCTGCAAAAAAATAGTTTATCCCGAACAATCTGCTTTAAAAAGGGGCGATTGCGAGGGATAAATGATTCTGGTCGGATTTTGTAGCTTTACCATATACTTGATGAAAGTTGTCGAGGTTTTAAGAAGCAGTCCAAATTTCTGCTTCACGAAATTTGGAGTACTTATACCGAGGGGGATACACCCGTTCCCATTCCGAATACGGAAGTTAAGCCCCTCAGGGCCGATGGTAGTGTACTCGTAAGGGTATGTGAGAGTAGGTCGGTGCTCCATTAAAATAAAAAAACCGCTATGGTTAATTCTGTAGCGGTTTTTTTACGAAAATATATTTTTGCAATCCGCTGTTTTATATGCTATATTTTAATTGCCCTTAGGGCTTTGCCCAGTACATATCCGATTCTTGAAAACTTTAGGGAGGTGGCACTTTTCCCAAAGAAAAGGGGTGGTAGACGGATATGGGATAAGGGCAACTTGAAACCACCCCTTTATTTTGCACTCTATTTGCCCGCTAACACTTCTAGGGGCTTATCCCGAGCTTGCGCTGAAACGTGAAGCGCTTAAGCCCGGGATTTTTGTTTTTTCCAAGGGTTTTTAGTTAAAATTATCCGGTAAATTTAGGGTTGACAACGGGTTTATCGGGCGTAGAATAAATCATCATGTGCCCGCTCACATTGTTTTATCAGGTGCTTATTATAGGGGTGGTGGCGCTTTTATTCTATTCCTATAACAAAATGAATCAAACCGCGCGCCGGAATTTTGCCAATCTTTCCGTTTTGTTAAAATCCCCGGAAACAAAAGGCTTTTTTTCCGGCAATTCTATCCAGGGTTACTATAAAGACAGAAAAGTCTACCTGTCATACCAGATGTCTGATGATAATAGTAACTGGCTTGGCCCTTCCATGGAACCGCGGGCGGCCGTGAAACAAAAATTTTTCATCATGAACTATCCCCGTGTTACGGAAAATACCATATTGATGAATGGCAAGGTCTGGTACACAAGCAGGAATTTGCTCAATAAGTTTTCCTTGCCGGTCGCCTGGGGAAATATCAGGCCATTAAGTACCGATGACTTCTTGAATATCCTGGAGGAGTTAAGGCGGGCTGTGGAAATAGTGGAGATGAAACAGGGCAACAATAGTTCTTCGGCCGGTTTTTAAAACCGCCTTAAACCGCTCTCCATAATTAATAGTAAATGGGCCACAAAACAGGTATACTTAAGTAAGGGTTTTTTGCCTGACAAACGGGTTTTTTAAAGGAGACGGGGAAGTGCGCAAAGGCTTAATTAAAAACAATCAGGGTATGAGTTTGGTTGAAATACTGGTTGCGACGTTTATTTTTATTGTTGCTTTCGGAGCGTTGCTGAACAGTGTCCTTGCGGCTGTCGCCTTTATTAACCAGTCGCGCGAGCAGAACATCGCCATTGGCGACGCTCGTAATCTTATGGAAAAAATACGCGCGACGGCGTTTGATTCGCTTATTACCGCGTTCCCTAACGGCGTACAGGACGGCTCATCTCCGCGCAAGTATAATACGTTTCTTATCGGCGGATATTCCCTGAAAAATGAGCACCTTACGGTCACTTACGCCAGTACGCTTACCGACCCTTTAGAGATCAGGGTTTTAACGTCATGGGTTGGCAGGACGGGCAGGCCTTCTAGCATACAGCTTACTACCTTTAGAACGAGGGTGGCGCAATGAGGACAATGAAAGGTCTTACTCTTGTGGAAGTTTTGGTGGCGACCGCTATCGGCGTTGTCATCATGGGCATTATGATAACGACATATCTTTCAAGCACGGATCTTTATGAGAGCCAGAATACTTTGATCGATTTACAGTCGCGCGCGCGTAATGCCATTATTTTTATGACTACTGAACTTAAAAATGCCACGCGCACCTCTGCCGCTAATCCTTCCCCCAACCTGTCAATACCTTCGACCCCGAACAATAAAGACATCCAGTTCTATGTGCCGGAGGATAAAAACGGCGACGGCCTTATTACAGACAGTAACGGCCTGATCGAGTGGGATACGGATAACAAGATCCAATACCAGTATGTCCCCGGATTAGAAGAACTGCGCCGCCTTGAAAAGGGAAACCAGTATAAAATCGCGCAAAACGTTTCCGATATACGATTTATCGACGCGTCTGTAGATTCTTCGCTGGCAATTAACGAAGTAAGGATCATTTTGACCCTTAGCGCCATTTCTCCGCGCAGAAGGCTCTTTACGGTCACTCAGACAGGTATTGTAAGGCTGAGAAATTAACGGTGAGATTATGAGACCTACAGCCATTTTAAGGACGAATAAGGGGCAGGCATTAATACTGGCGTATCTGGTCATTTCGGTGATGATCGTGTTAGGCGCCTCATTGCTCGCCCGCGCTGTTTCAGAGCGCCATCTCGCCGAGCGTAACCGCCTTGCTACGGAAGTTTTTTACATGGCGGAGGGAGCTAATGACAACGCGATAGCCGCATTCGCTTCGGCGATAGCCAATTACCAGATAGCCCCTGATGCCGCTTCCTATCCCGTGAATACTTATTTCGCGCAATATGGAGTTACGGTAACCACGATAGTCAGGCGCATCGAGGATACGGAACGCCAGGTCAATGAAGGCCAGACTTATGTTTCCGTCCGTAATTACGAAGTTGTGTCTACGGTAGCTCATCCGCAGCAGCCCGGGGTCCAGGTAACTTTACATCAAATTATCGGCCGCAGGCTGATACCGACATTCCAGCATGTGGTATTTTATAATGATGACCTTGAAATATTGCCGGGAAAAAACATGACGATTTCCGGCAGGATCCATTGTAATGAGGATATCTATATGGATGCCGAAAGCGGGGCGACCCTTACCATTGATTCCACATCGTTACATTCCGCCGGCAGCATTTATAATCAGCGTAAAGATAATGGCAGCCAGCTGGCGGGGGATGTAAGTATCCGGGTTGACAAGCCGGGTTCACCCAAATATGCAAATATGAATAATCTGGACTGCGATGTCGACACCTGGACAGCGGATTCTCAGGTCCGCTGGGGTGGAAGCGTGGAGAGTTCGGTCCATGGCGTGGATAAATTGAGCGCCCCCGCGGTCGCTTCTGTGCAGCCGGCCGGTTATTACGCGAATAATGCCGAAGTTAAGGTCATAGATAATACTGTCTATAGAAACGGTGTAGCGCTTGTGGAAGGCGTAAATTGCCCTGTTGGCACCGTTACCACAACTACCACTCTTTATAACAACAGGGAAAATACATATGTCAAGACCACTAACCTGGATTTAAAGAAGCTTGCGGGGTATACTTCCACAGATCCCGCCGGGAGCCCCAGCTTTCCAAATAACCTGCCTTCTAACGGCCTTTTGTACGCGACCAGGGATGATACCGGATTTACGTATGAGCCGGGAGTACGGCTGGTAAACGGCACGGAGATCTTTAAGAGTAACGGGCTTACTGTCGTTTCGAATGACCCGGTCTATGTGCAAGGTAATTATAATACCACCAATGAAAAACCCACCGCTATTATTTGCGATGCGTTAAATATACTTTCTACCACCTGGAGCGATTCTAACAGCACCAAGGACCTTTCTTCTCGCACCCCCGCCACGACCACCGTTAATGCCGCGTTGATCGCGGGCGCGGAAGATACAGCCACGGGCCATTATAACGGCGGGTTGGAAAATTATCCCCGTTTGCATGAGAATTGGAGCGGAACGACTTTGAACATAAAGGGTTCTTTTGTTGAACTTTGGGAAAGCCAGATCGCAAACGGCAATTGGGTTTACGGAAGCCCGCAGTATACAGCTCCGGTACGTAACTGGACCTATAATACCGCATTCAATAATCCAGCTAATTTGCCTCCTTTTACCCCCTGGGCGGTTGAAGCTCGAAGAGTTGCCTGGTGGAAAGATTAGGAACAGTTAATCCCGCGGTTTTAGTTTTCTATTTCTTGAAATAACACTAAAAACGGTTTAAAATAGCATAAAGGATGAAGTTCTGGTAAAACAGATAAAACGGAAAGGAGGTGTCAATATGAAATACGTCGGGTTGGTAATAGTGGTTTTGTTCTCGGCTTCTTTGCTGGCAGGCTGCGCTACACCTTATCCTTATGGAGCTTTCTACACTGAAATAAAAGCTCCGGTTGCTTCCGGGGATGGCGCTATGAATTACAGTAAAGTCGGCATGGCGAAATCAACCTCGATTTTGGGGTTGGTAGCGACCGGCGACGCGAGTATCAAGGCGGCGGCGGCGAACGGTGGTATCAAAACCATAAAGTATGTCGATTATGAAGCAAAGAATATCCTGGGTATTTACGGAGAATATACAACCGTGGTTTACGGAGACTGATCTTTAAAAGGGGAGGCAGCCTTTGTCAGTATCATAAGGCTGCCTTCCCTTTATTTTTAGCGGCATTATCCTAAAGCAAGAATGGAGAATTAAGCATGGAGAATGAGAAAAAGTATATAATTGAACGGGGTGAATATAAAGGTAAACCGCTGCTTGTGCTCAAAAGAGATGAAAACGATAATTTCCCTTTTTCTTTCGGGTTAAGTAAAGCGAGGATCATACTGGACAATATAGAAGAAATCAGGAAGTTCGTTGAAGAAAATAAATGAAAGCGGCTCAGCGTAAGGTGGAAGAGATTTCTAGCGGCGATATCCGAAGATTTTTTTCCCTGATCGCCCCCAAGTATGATTTTTTTAACAATCTCTTAAGCGCGAAAAGGCAGGAGGCGTGGAAGCGGCGGCTGGTGCAATGCGCTTTTGCGGCGGAAAAAGGCAGGGTACTTGATCTTTGCACAGGCACGGCGGATTTGGCGGTTTTGTTTGCTTCAAACCGTGGCTATAAGCGGATAACCGCGGTGGATTTTTCCGATGCCATGCTGAGGCAGGCGCGGCAAAAGATCGAAAAATACGGCCTCAAGGGACGCATAGATTTAGTCCAAGCTGACGCCCTTAAACTGCCATTTAGCCCGGGAAGTTTTAATGTTGTCGCGGTCGCTTTCGGTTTGCGTAATCTTGTGGACCGCCGCCGGGCAATGGAAGAGATAAGGCGGGTGCTTGCCCCGCGGGGAAAGCTTGCTATCCTTGAATTTTGCAACCCTCGCGCGAGTTTCGCGTCAAGATTGATACTTGTATACCTCTCATATATAGCGCCTTTTATAATCAGGATTTTTTCCGGAAAGGCCGGCATCTATAAGTACCTGGTATCATCTATAAATGATTTTTTTACTCCGGGAGAGCTCGTGGATCTGCTGGATTCAGCGGGCTTCGCCAAACCGTACAGCCAAAGAATTGATTTCGGAATAGCGCATATGTTCGTTGCCGAGAAAATTTAAACCACTTTTATTCCGGGATGCCTGGAATAAATTTATTAACGCTTTTGCAATTAACTGTCTGCGTGAATCTGTCCAAAACACATCTTCTTCCATCAAAAATAAATTAGCATATACCATTAAATTTGTCAATGGCAATATTTTTG
>JAQULD010000096.1 GCA_028719045.1 Candidatus Omnitrophota bacterium
AATTTTTCCGCCAGCCCCTGGAGTTTTAATTTTTCACAGCAGAGCTCGTTTCTTTTATAACTGAATTCGTGCATTTATTGTTTCCTGTTCCTGTTGATAGACCTCTTGGATTTAACCGAAGCCAGCGGGTCGAATAATTTCAATATTTCTTTTTTGACGAATTTATCCGAAAACTTTTTCAATAAGCCCTCGGCCATGTCCTTGATCTCGACCTTGTTATCCAGCGAATATTTCACCAGCCTTCCTACGATCGTGTGCGCCTGTTTAAAGGCTGTTTTTTTATCTACCAGGTAATAAACCAGGTCGGTAGCGTATAAAGATTCGTCTTTTAAATATTCGTTTATCTTTTCTTCGTTGAACTTTAAGGTCTTGACCAGCCCCGCCAGCACGTTTAGTTCTTGCGAGACTATTTCCAGTGAATTGAAGAGCGGTTCTTTATCCAGCTGCATGTCCCTGTTGTAGGTCAAAGGCAGCCCTTTCATCATGGCCAATACGCTTATGAGGTTGCCGTATAATCGTCCGGCGTACCCCCTGGCAAGCTCCAGGACGTCGGGATTTTTTTTCTGGGGCATAAGGGAACTGCCGGTGCAAAAAGATTCATCGATTTCCACAAAATCGAATTCTTTTGTAGCCCAGAGTATCAGGTCTTCCGATAACCTGGATAAGTGCATGCCGGTAATTGATAAAGCGCTCAGTATATCGATAAGAAAATCCCTGTCGCTTACGGAATCCAGGGAGTTGCTTGTCGGTTTAAGGTTAAATTCAACCACCTGCAGTTCCTTTATGAGTTCCGCGGATTTGATATTATATTCATCCGCGTTTATAGGCGTACCTGCCAGGGCGCCGGCTCCCATAGTCATTTTTATGTTCTGTGAGATGAATTCAAGGCGGGAAGCGTCCCTCTTCAACATTTCGATATAGGCTCCAAAGTAATCCTTAAGATAAACCGGCTGCGCGTGCTGTAAGTGAGTGAACCCCGGGATGATCAGGTCGTTTTTTCCCGCCGTTTCTTCCAAAGCCAGCGCCAGGTTTGATATATCGGACTTTATCTGGGCCAGGGCCAGTTTCGAATAAAGTTTTACGGCAAACACCACCTGTTCGTTCCTGGAACGGGCGGTGTGGAGCTTTAATGCCAGTTCACCCGTTTTCTTTTGTAAAATGTTCTGGATATTGGTATGAATATCTTCGCATTTAGGATCGAATTTGAATTTTTTGTTTTCGATCGCGGCGTGAATCTCCGCCAACCCTTGCACCAGCTTGTTAGCCTCTTCCAGGGTCAAATAACCGCTTTTTTCCAATATCGCCACATGGGTAATGGAGCCCAGGACGTCAGCGAGGGCGATCTTGTAATCAAATTGTATGGACCTGGTAAATTCCTCGACCAGCGGATCTGTCTGCTTGCCAAACCTTCCCCCCCACAATTTTTTGGCCATTTTTTATTCCTTTTTTTTACCTTTTATACGGCATTCCCCAGATTTTAATAAACCCTTCAGCCAGCTTCTGGTCGAATTTGTCTTCTTTTCCGTAAGTGCTCAGTTCTTTTTTGTAAAGGGAGTTCGCGGATTTTCTCCCCACGGCAACGCAGTTACCCTTGAACAATTTAAGCCTTATAGTGCCGGTTACCCGTTTTTGGGTGGAATTGATAAATCCGTCCAGAGCGTCTTTCAGCGGTGAATACCAGAGCCCGTAATAGATCAACTCCGAATACTTAAGCGCTATTATTTCCTTAAAATGCGCCAGCTCCCTGTCCAGCACGACGTTTTCCAGTTCTTTATGCGCTGTATACAGGATGGTGGCTGCCGGAGCCTCGTAGATCTCCCGGGATTTGATGCCTACCAGCCTGTTTTCCACCAGGTCGCTTCTTCCGATACCGTGCAGGCCGCCGATCTCGTTCAATTGTTCTATTATATTTATTAATTTATAAGTTTTTCCGTCCAGCTTCTTAGGAACGCCTTTTTCAAAGTAGATTTCGATATATTTGGGATACGTGGTGCTCTGATTAGGGTTTTTGGTCATAAGATAAGCGTCTTCAGGCGGTTCTTTGTCCAAATCCTCAAGCACTCCCGCTTCTATGCTTACTCCCCAGATGTTCCTGTCGATACTGTACGGTTTCTTTTTAGTCACGTCAATCGGTATATTGTGTTTTTGCGCGTATTCGATTTCTTCTTCGCGCGACCTGAATTCCCATTCCCTGAGAGGGGCGATTATCTGTAAGGCCGGGTCAAGGATTCCGGCTGTTACTTCCAGCCGCACCTGGTCATTGCCTTTACCGGTGCATCCGTGCGAAATAGATTCGGCTTTTTCTTTATGCGCGATCTCTACCAGGTACTTGGCGATCAAAGGCCTGCCGAGCGCTGTAGCCAGCAGGTATTTGCCTTCGTATACGGCATTGGCTTTTAACGCCGCAGCGACGAAGTCGTTGACAAATTCTTCCTGCAGGTCTTTTTTGTAGACTTTTAAAGCCCCCGCGGCCAGCCCTCTGGCTTCTATCGCTTCAAAATTTTCCCCCTGTCCGAGGTCAGCGATAAAACATATGACCTCATAACCTTTGTCCTTGAGCCATTTTATGGCGCAGGAAGTATCCAGACCTCCCGAGTAAGCCAAAACTATTTTTTTCATTTATTTGCCCCCTAGTAACTTGATTAAGATCGCTTTTTGCACGTGCATCCTGTTTTCCGCCTGATCAAAAACTACGGAGTTTTCGCTTTCCATTACTTCGTCGGAAATTTCCTCTCCCCTGTGAGCGGGAAGGCAGTGCATGACGTAAACTCCGGTTTTCGCGGATTTTACCAAATCGCTGTTGACCTGGAAATCCCTGAAAATCTCTTTTCTCATCTTGGCCTCATCTTCCTGCCCCATGGAAGCCCAGACGTCGGTATAGATGACATCGACTCCACTGCATGCCTCAAGCGCGTGATTGTACAATTTTATCCGCGCTCCGCTTTCTTTCGCGAAACCCATGGCCTCTTCTAATATTTTCCGGTCCGGTTCGTATTCTTTAGGGGTCGCTACGTTTATGTTGATCCCTACTTTGGAACAGGCATAGAGCAGGGAGTGGCATACATTGTTACCGTCTCCCACATACGCCAGCGTAATACCTTTAAATTTGCCTGATTTTTCTTTTACCGTGTAAATATCGGCAAGGCCCTGGCAGGGGTGGGATAAATCAGATAAACCGTTAACTACGGGAACGTCCGCGTATGCGGCCATGTCCAAAACATTCTGATGGGCAAAAGTCCGCAGGACGATGCCGTTTACGAACCTGCTTAGGGTCTTCGCCACATCATGGACGGTTTCGCGCACTCCGAGTTTAATATGCTCAGGCCCCAGGTAAATTGAATTTCCGCCTAATTGATACATGCCTACCTGAAAGGACACATAGGTGCGGTTGGAAGGTTTCTCGAATATCAAGGCCAGGCTCCTGCCTTTGAGTATACTGCTGAATTTCGCGGGCTTCTTCTTTAGTTCATCGGTTAAGGCGAAGATCCCGTTTATCTCTTCAGTGGTCAGGTCTTTTATGGATATCAGGTCTTTCTTCATGTTTTCCCCGCAGTCCTTATTTGGAAGCGCCGGCTATGGCGTTTTCCAGTATCCGCATCGCTTTGTCGATCTCATTCCTGGTGACATTGAGTGCCGGCATAAGCCGCAGCACATTATCGTGAGTGCAATTAATCAGTAAGCCGTTCTGCAGGCATTTTTCCACAATGGGTTTGCCTTCTATCCGCAGTTCCACTCCCGCCATTATGCCCAGGCCGCGCACGTCTTTTATTATTTTGTATTTTTCTTTCAACCCGAAAAGTTTTGAAAAAAGGTGTTCCCCCATTTTTTGGGCGTTAGCGATCAGTTTTTCTTTTTGTATCGCGTTTAAAACCGCAAGCGCCGCCCTGCAGATCACCGGGCCACCGCCAAAAGTGGAGGCGTGCATCCCGGGCCCGAGCGTATCCGCGATCTCTTTTTTTACCGCCATAACGCCTATAGGAAGCCCTCCCCCTAAGGCTTTAGCCAGCGTAATAATATCCGGAGTGATCCCGTAGTGTTCGTAGCAGAAATATTTCGCGGTCCTGCCCACGCCGGTCTGCACTTCGTCCACGATCAAAAGCAGTTTTTTTTCATCGCATAATTTCCTTAATTCCAGGACGAATTCTTTTTCCGCGACATTAATGCCGCCTTCCCCCTGGATAAGCTCCAGCATTACCGCGATTGTTTTATCGGTGATCGCTTTTTTGACTTCCAGGATGTCATTGAATTTTACCGTTTTAAAACCTTCCGGAAGAGGCTGAAATCCCTCCTGGTATTTTTTCTGGCCCGTGGCGGCTAAAGCGGCAAGGGTCCTGCCGTGGAAAGAATTTTCAAAGGTGATTATTTCGTACCTTCCTTTTCCGAATTTACGGCTGAATTTTATCGCCGCCTCATTTGCCTCCGCGCCGGAATTACAGAAAAATACTTTCGCCGGGAATGACCGGTAAACGATCTCTTTTGCCAATTTTGCCTGAGGTATATGGTAATAATTATTCGGGATAAAGATGAGCTTTGAGACCTGGTCCCTCACAGCCTGCATGACCTTGGGATGGCAATGGCCGAGGTTGCCTACCCCCCAGCCCGGGAAAAAGTCGAGGTAGATTTTATTATTTATATCCCAAAGCCGGCTTCCTTTTCCCTTTACAAAAATTACCGGCACTTTTGTATAGGTAGGCATGATATGTTCTTTGTAAGCCTGAAAAATTTCTTCTTTTGTCATTTTGTTTTTAGTTCTTATTTTATAATTTCCGTTCCGACTCCCCTGTCGGTAAATATTTCCAAAAGCAGCGCGTGCGGGATACGCGCGTCGATAATATGCGTTTTTTTCACGCCTTTGTTCAGGGCGTTTATACAAGCGTTTACTTTCGGGATCATCCCTTTTTGGATGACATTTTCCTTGATGAGCCCTTCGGATTCCTGTTCCGTCAAAGTGGAAAGAAAAGAATTCGGGTCTTCAGGATGGCGCATGATGCCTTTTACGTCCGTAAGAAGAACCAGTTTTTCCGCTTTTAGGGACGCGGCCACGTATGAAGCCGCTTCGTCAGCGTTGACATTGTATACTTTTTTATCGTTATCTATGCCCATGGGTAAAATGACCGGGATTGAATCGGTTTTTATTTCTTCGAGGATCGCTTCATTATTGACCCCGATGATGTTTCCTACGAGCCCCAGGTCGATCTTGGCTTTTTTCTTTTCGGCAAGTATAAGTTTTTTGTTCTTGCCGTTCAAACATACCGCTTTTCCTCCCAGCTCGCAGAGTTCCTTGACGATCTGGTCGTTTAACTTTTGTAATTCCTCTTCCACTACCACAAGGGTGGCTTCGTCGGTTACCCGCATGCCGTCCATAAATTCTGTTTTCTTTCCCGAAGCGCGTATGCGGTCGCTTATATTGGGGCCGCCTCCGTGCACAAGCACCGGCCTTAAACCCATGAAGTTCAGGAAAATGATATCCTCCAGCACCCCTTTCCTGATCTTTTCTTCACCGAGAATGCTGCCCCCGTATTTTATCACGATCAGTTTCTTGTGAAATCTTTTGATATAAGGCAGGGCTTCGATAAGGACGTCCGCTTTTTTAATAGCCTCTTCCATTTATTCACGCTCCCTTTAAAGATGACGGTTAGAAAATGTTTTAACTGTACTCCGCGTTGATTTTAACGTATTCCGGCGTCAGGTCGCTGGTATAAACTGTAGCCTGCCCCTTGCCTCCTGAAAGCCGCACTTCTACCGTGATTTCTTTTTTGTTCAGGGCGCTCAAAT
>JAQULD010000097.1 GCA_028719045.1 Candidatus Omnitrophota bacterium
TATCCGCCAGATTCACCTGCCTTTGTTCGGCTAATTCTTTGCCGTAAGCGTCAAACATTATCTTAACCGTGGGGCGCAGGGGTAAATTCGGGTTTTCCTTAAGTACAAGCGCGATCTCTTTAGTATTGAGCCTGCAAAGCGTGCCCATAGGAAAAACGCCTATTCTTTCTATTAATACCTTTATTATCCTGGCGTCAAAAGAGGCTTTGCTGCCGAGTATTGTTTTGATCGTTTCAAGCGGATTGTGGCGCATCCTGTACGGCCTTTTATGCGTCATGGCTTCATATACATCGGCAAGCCCTATCACCCTGGCATATTCGGTAATCTGGTCGCCTTTCAAACACTGGGGGTAGCCTGAACCGTCGGCGCGCTCATGCTCCTGCTTTATTACTTCAAAAACATTGTGGCTTACCTCTTTGGAAAACTTGCCCAACATCTCAACGCCTGAATAAGGATGCTGCCTTAATTTGTCTAATTCCTCTTTGCTCAGTATGTCTTTTCTATTGATCACATCCAGGAATTTAATCAACCCCAGGTCATGCACAAACGCAGCTATGCCCAGTTCCACCAAACGCGCGTGCTCATACCCAAGCCCTTTCCCCATTTCCAGGGCAATAACGCATGTATTGATGGCATGGCAATAAATATAATCTTCGGAACCGGAGTAATCCGCCAGGCAGTACCTTAACAAATCCTTGTTCCCCGCTTCCAGGAGGTCAATGATCTTTTCCACAAATGTGGTAATATTGGCGATAATGCCTTCTTCATACTGCAGGTCCACTTTATATAAACGCTTGGCGTAAAATAACCCCTTGGCGTATAATTCGCCTATATCTGTCGCGCTGATCCTGGTCAATTCTTTATTAATAGCCTGAGAGATGCTTACTTTGGCGCTGGAGGAAGGCGGGTTTTTCTCTTGCGGATCCGGCGTGCTTGCTTGTGTTTCTTGCGCCGGTTCTGGATTTGCCTGTCCCTGGTTCTGGGCTGCGGCATTTGCTTTATCTTTTTCTTCTTTTATTTTCTTAAAAATATCGGATATTCTAAGCATTTGGCTTTTCTAATGGAAGCTGGTTCGTTTTATTCGCAGCTTCAAGGTCCTCGCTTATCTTAGCAACGGTATCCTTGTTGATAGTCACCATGCCGTTTCCGAAACCGACAAGCAATGCCAAATCGCATATGTTGTTTATACGCCGGGGGATCCCTCCGGAACAAAGGAAAACCGCCCCTAAGGCGTCTTCTTCAAATATCGACCTTTTTGCTCCCGCCACACTTAGACGGTGTAACACGTATTCTCTTGTTTCCTGTTCATTAAGGGCCTTCAAGTGAAACCTTACCGCCATCCGCTGGCTGAGCTGCGGCAAATTAGTGACAATATAATTTAATTCCGGCTGGCCGAGCAGGATAATGGTAAGGAGAAACGCGTTATCGAGCTGGAAATTAAGCAACAGCCTCAACTCTTCGAAGATCTCCCTGTTTTCGATCGCCTGGGCTTCATCGATCATTATTACGCTGTGCCTTCCTGAACTGTGGTTAGAATAGAGAATTTTGTGCAAAGTGTGGAACAGCTCGATCTTGCTTTGCTGAGACTCTCCCCCGAGCTGATGCACGATTTCCTGTATAAATTCAACCCCGGAAAGCCGCGGATTCAGGATAAAAACAGGCTGGTACAAATGCTCCTGCTGCAATTCCTGCCAAAGCACCCTGGTAAGCAGAGTTTTTCCGCTGCCGTATTCCCCCGTTATAAGAGTAGCGCCTTTATGCTCCCGGACCACATAAAGCATCCTGGAAAGCGCCTCTTTATGCTGCTGGGAATAATAAAGGAACCTGGGATCAGGTGTATTCTCGAAAGGTTTTTCTTTTAAACCCCAATAAGATTCATACATATCTTATTTGCCTGCGGGCACCGTATTTTTCTTTACGCTGACAAAAGAAAAATCCTCTTTTGTCTTATCGTTAATTTGATGGCTGAGTATGCCTCTCAATGACTGAAGACTAGCGTCCATTTCTCCGCGCCAGAAACAGATACCCGCCTTATCGGAAGTCTGCATGGTTTCCCAAACAATAGAGCCGTCATCCTGCCCGGTAAGGGTATAATTGGTCATCGGGAAACCCTTTTTGGCGTAATTAGCGAAAGTTATCTGGTTGTTTTTAAACATAACGGTTTCGCTTTCCTTTTTACCTTTTCCTGAAAGCGGCGTTAATTCTATCTGCCACTCCGTGTTATTCAACTGGCTGCGGCTTCTATCCTCAAGCGCCTGCTTCTCCTTGTCAGCCTTCGCCTTGGCCTTATCCACTTTCTGGGCGGGCGCGCTTTTCTGCGGCTGCTGCCCGGCGCTGGAAGCCTGCGGTGCCGCTGCTTCCTCGGGGGTAGCCTTCTTTTTTCCAAACCATCCGGCTTGCGCTTCAGTTAAACCTGCCGCCATAAAAATCAACACTATTATCCAGGCTGTTAACTTCTTCATCTTTGCTCCTCCTTTTTTTTACTAAAAATTAATCCATGGGCTTTTTGCCTTCCCATGTCTGCCAGGTAAGAATATATTTTTTAACCCAATCCGTGTCCTTATCATCGGCTTTGGTGAGACTTAGGAATTTCCGAAAAGATTGTATCGCTTTCGGCCGGTTAACCAGGTATTCGGCATAGATATAACCGAGGTTATAGTGGGAATACGGGTCTTCGGGGTTTAATTCTATGGCTTTCTCAAATTCCGCCACCGCCCGGGAATATTCCTTGTTCTTGGTATAGAAAACCCCCAAATTATAATGCATAAGCGCGGTTTCCTTGATAAGCACTTTGTTTTCGCGCGCCATTTCCGCGAACCGCACGGGCAACTGTTCCGATTTCTTTTCCAGCACCCTGTTTTTGGCTAAGGCGTCTTCGTAATGCTTTTTGAAATCGCTTATCTGCTTGCGGTAAACTTCAAGCTGGGCGTCCTTATCCAGCATCTGCTCATCCATACGCTTCAATTTAAGATCAATCTGGTTATTCTTTTGCGTCAGGCTCCTGTTTTCGCTTTGCACGCGCGCAGTTTCTTTCCTCGTCTCAGGAAGCATCTTGTATTCCACCTCTAATTTTGCCGTGGTTTTCTTCAATTCTTCTTTCTCTTTGTTCAACTGCTCCTGGGAGGCGCTCATCTCCGCGGTCTTTTTCTTCAAATCAGCGTTCTCATCCTGCATTTTCTGCAAGGCTTGCGTGTTTTTGCCCTGTTCCGCTTCCAGATCCTGCTTGAGCTTGGCATTTTCCTGCTCCAGCTTCTTTATCGTACTGTCCAAATCATTGAATTTTGCCTTATACTCAAGTAAATTCTTTGATTGCGCCAGGATATTATCGCGGTCGATCACTACCTTATCGTAATCTTTTTTAAGTTTATCATACTGGTCTTTAAGGCTGTCCTGGGAATAAACATTCCCGGATAAACCCGACAAAAACAATACCGCAAGCGGAACTAAGATTCCTGAAGTTAAAAGGTATTTTTTCATATTTTTTCTTAGAAATTCTTTGCCGGTTTAATCACCGGAACTGCTTCTATCTCTCCTCTTAAGGCCGGATAATTCTGGTAAGGTTTGGAATCCAGCGGTTCAGGTTTTTTCTCTTCGCTAAACTCGTTATACTGCTCGTATTCTTTATCCATCTTGTATCCCAGGTCCCTGCTGTAACCGGTTACCAGCTCGTCCCCTTCGATGATATGCGGGGTGAGTAAAACCACCAGCTCCGTGCGGGCGTATGCGTTCGTTTTAGTCCTGAAGGCTTCCCCTATAAGCGGTATTTTGCTTAAAAAAGGAGTGCCCTGCGAATTAGTGGATTTCTCTTCCTTGCTAAGGCCTCCGATAAGTATGCTCGTCCCGTCTTTTACCATGACGATAGTTTCCGCGGTGGAGGTATCTATTATAGGTATTTTATTGTTGCTTGAGGTGGTTAGATACGACAATACGCTGCTTATTTCAGGTTTGATCTTTACGGTAACGAACCTGTCGTCATTTATGGTAGGCGTGACAAATAACTGTATACCTACGTCCACATAAGTAACAGCTTCCGAGACCGTGGTGCTGGTCTGTGTCTGCGTGGTAGTAGTCGTGATATAAGCCTGTCTTTCCCCGACGTGGATCTTGGCTTCCTGATTGTTGACTACGGCTAGCTTCGGGTTAGAAAGGACCCTTGTCTCTCCAAGCGTCTGCAGGTATTTTATCACGGTATCGTAATCATTCCTTCCCACGGTCCCTAAATGCATCTCGCTTGTGCCTGTGCTCACGGTGCCTGCGGAAAAATCGCTGGTGGTGCCGGTAAAAGGATAAGAACCGATATTGCCGCCCGTGTCCTGCAAAACCTGCTGCCTGGTGCGGAAATTATTACTCGCGGCGGTAGGGGACGGCCCTACTGAACTAAAAGGATAAGAACCCAGATAATTTACGCCGAATTTATCTCCCAGGTTAAACAAACCCTGCCATTGCACGCCTGAATCCAATTGGTTGGTCAATTTTACCTGTATTATCTTGGCATCCATAAGTATCTGTTTTGTCTTATGGTCAAGGCCTGTAATAAGTTTGGCTATATCATCCATTCTATCAGGCAAAGTCTGCACTATCACCTGGTTAGTGCGTTCATCAGATTTTACAGTGCCGACTTTTTTCAGGTCAAGCTGCGATTTAAGCTGTTCTTCGATGTCCTTTGCCCTGGCGTATTTCAGGTCAAACACCTTTATTACGCATTTCTGCTCCATCGCCACAAGCACCGAATCCATTTCCGCTACTCTTTCCGGGGTATCCATGACAAGCACCACTCCGGATTCAGCGTCCAGAAGGATTTTCCCTATATCGCTTTTCAGGGTGTTAAGAAGATTCAATGCCTGTTCAGGCACGGCATACTTAAGATGATATATTTTTGTGACCCTGAAATCAGAGAAATTCCTTCCGTAGTGCGTCTTATACTCATTTTCAGACATCACATTATAAATATTGCCTATTTTTTCGTAAGCCAGGTTATTGCTGCGCAGAATTATATCAAAGACATCTTTAACGGAAACATTATCCACTGAAAGCGACACCCTTCCGGTAACTTCCTTGGTAGGGATGATATTGATCGAAGCCTTAGAAGCGATATATTTCAGGGCTTCCACTATATCCATGTCGTGCAGTTCCAGCGAAACCGTGGTATCAGGGAAAACATCTTTCGAAAGAACGGGGCTAGAAACCACTGATTCCGCGGCCTTTGGCATGGAAAGCCTGGGGAAGCGCCCGGCTTCCTGCGCAAATGAAAATATTATCCTGCAAAATAAACAAATAATCAATAAAGAAAATATTTTGGGCAGCCTGCTCTTCATTCCTATATCCCCAGAAGTTTTTTGCGGATAAGCATCAACGAATACCCTTCTTTCGCCAGACTTAAAATATGCTTCATCCGTTTCTCCACTATATGCCGGTCGTAATACCTGATATTGCCCTTTTTGAAGATAACGGGCAAAAGCCCCACATCGGAATAACGGTTTATGGTCTGGTAAGAAAACCCGAATTTCTTCGCTATTTCCTTAACTGTAATAAATTTGGTCGTCATCTTTTTATTTCCTGGTCCAAAGTTTCCCAGGTAAGGATATATTTCCTTACCTTCTCGGTATCCGCGTCATTTGGCGCTAAAGTCAGATATTTCCTGAAATACATTATCGCTTTTTTACGGTCATTAAGGTATTCGCCGTAAATCACTCCCAGGTTGTAAAGGCTGTCGGCATCGTCAGGCTTGATTTCCAGTA
>JAQULD010000098.1 GCA_028719045.1 Candidatus Omnitrophota bacterium
AAACGGGGCAAAAGATTATTTTGACATCCTGAACATCCATTTTTTTGAAAACCCGTTAAATCCCCGGGCGATCAAGGCAGTGGCAAGCTATCCCAAATTAGCTTATAAGATAATGCAGCGCAACGGCGACGGCAATAAAAAGATCTGGATAACCGAGATCGGCTGCCCCGGGGTAAAGAAGGGGTTAAAGGTGGCTAACTGGTGGATGGGGAAAAACCCGACCGAGCGCCAGCAGGCAAAATGGCTTAAGGATGTTTATACTGAGCTATTGAAAAATCCGCATGTAGAGAAGGTTTTCTGGGCTTTTTTCCGGGATACGAAGGAGCACTGGAATACCGGGGTAGATTATTTTGGCATGGTGCGCTGGGGTTTTTCCAGGAAGCCCTCTTACCGCGCTTACCGCGAGTGTTTTGACAAATGGCTGCTTGAATATAGGAAAAGAAGTGATATACTTTAGAAAAAGGAGGTGGCTCTCTTGGATAAAAAAAGAGTAATGATAATTGATGATGAAGAGGGGTTTGCCTTAATGCTCAGGGTACGGCTTGAGCGGGTCGGTAACTACGAGGTAATGATCCTGACCGACGCAAAAGACGCGATCAAACACGTGCATGACTTTCAGCCGGATGTTATCTTATTAGACCTGATCATGCCCAAGGTAAATGGGCTGGAAGCGCGCGATATACTCGGCAGCGATCCCGTTGCCAAGGATGTCCCGGTGATAATAGTTTCGGGGATAGATCAAAGCATGGATAAGAGCCAGGCCTATAAGTTCGGCGCAGTCGATTATATAGTCAAGCCGGTTGATGACGCCAGGCTGCTTGACGCCGTGGAGAAAGCCATAAATCCCAGTTCAGGGCAATCCTGAAAAACGACCCTTTATTTTTAAAATAATCCGGTCATGAATAATAAACCAAAGTTAAACAATATCAAAAAATCGCCAAATGAAGTTTTGGATTACGCGCGATGCTCCCAGGAGGCTATTTTTGAAAAATTAGCCACCTCTTCCAAAGGCCTTTCCGAAGATGAGGCCCAGAAACGCCTGGAAGAATACGGCTTTAACGAGCCCGCCAGAAAAAAAAAGAGGACCATCCTCGTCCAGATACTTTCAAAATTCATTAATCCCTTAGTTATCGTCCTGCTTATTATCGCCGCTTTTTCTCTGTTTTTCGGAGAGAAGATAAGCGCAATATTGGTCATGCTTATGGCGGCCTTAAGCGTCTTCCTGTCATTTATACAGGAATACCGCGCCGGCAAAGAAGCGGAGAAGTTAAGCGAAATGGTCCGGACCACTTCCACGGTTTATCGTAACGGAAGGTCGCTGGAAGTAAAAATAAGGGAGATCGTGCCGGGAGACATCGTCGATCTGTTCGCCGGGGACATGATCCCGGCGGACCTGCGGATAATTTCCTGCAAAGACCTGTTCATTAACCAGGCATCATTGACCGGAGAGTCTTTCCCGGTAGAAAAAAGCTCTGAAGTTATCGAGCCGAAGAATAATTCAGCATCCGAATTAACCAACATTGTTTTTATGGGTTCAAGCGTGGTAAGCGGAACAGGGTTGGGAGTGGTCATAAGGACCGGCATTGCCACCCAATTCGGAGAGATCTCGCGCAGGCTCTCGACCATGGCTGTTGAGACAGGTTTTGACAAAGGGATACGCAAATTCACCTGGCTTATGGTCCGCCTTATGCTCGTTCTGGTGGTGATCATCTTTGCCATAAACGCTTTTTCCAAAGGCAATGTCATCCAGGCCCTTCTTTTTTCGCTGGCGGTGGCGGTGGGGCTTACCCCTGAAATGCTGCCGATGCTTGTCGCGATAAATCTTTCCAAGGGCGCCATAGCGATGTCCAAAAAACAGGTAATAGTAAAGCGCCTGAATTCCATCCAGAACTTCGGCGCGATGGATGTTCTTTGCACGGATAAAACCGGGACCCTTACTTTAGACAGAATAGTCCTGGAGCGGCATTGTGACGTGGTGAGGAAAGACGACGAGGATGTATTAAGGTTCGCCTATATCAATAGTTTTTACCAGACGGGACTTAAGAATATATTGGATCGGGCTATTTTAAAGCACGGGAAATTACTGATCAAGCAGTACAAGAAATATGATGAGATCCCCTTTGACTTCTCCAGGAAAATAATGTCGGTAGTCGTGGAAACGGATGGTTTCCACAGGATCATTACCAAGGGGGCTCCGGAGGAGATATTTAAGAGATGTTCAAGATACGTATTGGATAATGATCTTATAGACATGGACCAATTAGTGCTGGCTGACCTGCGGGAGGAATACAACAGCTTAAGCGCTAACGGCTTCAGGGTCCTGGCTGTCGCCTATAAGGATATGGAGAACAAGAAGCAGGCATATTCAAAGGAGGATGAGCAGGACCTGGTGCTGAAAGGTTACATCGCTTTTCTTGACCCTCCCAAGTCGACGGCGAAAAAGACGATCGAGGCGCTAAGGGACCTGGGGATAGAATTCAAGGTTTTGACCGGCGACAATGAATTAGTGACGCAGAAGATCTGCGCGGATGTTGGGCTGGATGTCAAAGGATTGGTTACGGGTGAGCAGGTTGAGAAGGCAAACGACGCGGAGCTTGGGGAATTAGTAAAGCATACCTCTGTTTTCGCGCGCCTCTCGCCTTTGCAGAAGGAACGGGTGATCCGCGCCTTGCAAAAAAACAAGCATGTCGTCGGCTATTTAGGTGACGGCATAAATGACGCTCCCGCTCTTAAAGCCTCCGACGTCGGAATATCGGTAAACAATGCCGTGGACATTGCCAAGGAATCGGCGGATATAATCCTTTTGCAAAAAAGCCTTTTTGTCCTTAAAGACGGCGTTATTGAAGGAAGAAAGACCTTCGGCAATATACTCAAATATATCAAAATGGGCGCCAGCTCGAATTTCGGCAATATGTTAAGCATGACCGGCGCAAGTTTATTTCTTCCATTCCTGCCGATGCTGCCTATCCAGATACTCTTTAATAATTTCCTTTATGACCTGTCGCAGGTCGCTATCCCCTCCGATGAGGTGGATAAGGAGTACCTTTTAAAAGAGCGGCCCTGGAATATAAATTACATAAAGAAGTTCATTATTTATCTGGGCCCGGTCAGCTCGCTGTTCGATTTCATAACCTTCGGGGTTTTGTTGTGGGTCTTCCATGCCCGCCAGCCTCTTTTTAATACCGGCTGGTTCCTGGAATCGCTTTGCACGCAAACATTGGTTATCCACGTTATCCGCACGGGCAAGATCCCTTTTATCGAAAGCAAGCCAAGCCAGTTCCTGATATTTACCTCTGTTTATATAGTGACGATAGGCCTAGTGATCCCCTTTACGCCCCTGGGCCACTACTTTAAGTTTGTCACCCCGCCGCCCGCGTTTTTCGCGGCCCTTCTGGTAATTGTCGTTGTCTATTTATTTACGGTTCAATTCGTGAAGAGCTGGTTCATCAGGAAATATGGATACGAATAAGATTATCGCAAAATGGAAGGATTTAGAAGCTGTTAGTGCGGAGGAAGAGACTTGAACTCTTATGGGTTGCCCCACACGCTTCTGAGACGTGCGCGTCTGCCATTCCGCCACCCCCGCAAAATTTAACTTAGTATATATTAGCCTTTGGCTCCTGTCAATTGATTATCATTCCCCGCTACAAATGGATTGCCCCCGGGTTTTTTTGCTGATATAATATTATGCTTAACCACAAGGAGTTATGATGTTTTTGGAGCACTTTAAGATCACCGGTTCTGCCATGGCCTATATATTCATCCTGGGCGCTTTGGGCTTTGTCCTGGTGAGAAAAAACATACTTTCGCATGAGGGGCTGGATGCCTTGAGCCGACTGCTTATCCAGGTGATCTTCCCGGCTTTGATCCTTTCCCAGATGCTTAAGAATTTCAGCTTTAGCCTTTTCCCGCAGTGGTGGATCTTTCCCCTGATCAGCCTGGTGATCACCGCTTCCGGCCTTATCGTAGGATGGCTGCTGCTTAAATTTGTAAAGGCAAAAACGCATAAGCTGCAGTTCCTAAGCCTGGTGGCTTTTCAGAATTCCGGGTATCTGCCGCTGGCAATGGCAGCGGCGATGTTCTCGGGACAGGAGGCCAGCAATATATTCATCTATATTTTCCTGTTTTTGCTGGGCTTTGACCTGGTGGCCTGGTCGCTGGGCATCCATTTGCTCACTTATGAAAAAGAGGTGAAATTCCGCCTGAGGAGCATTTTTAGCCCGCCGGTGATCGCGAATTTAGTCAGCCTTGGATTGGTATTGTCAGGCCTGAACAAATTGATACCTGCGGTGGTATTCAAGCCTCTGGATGCGGTGGGCAACTGCACCTTGCCGTTGGCGATGATGGTGGTCGGAGGCAATGTCGCGCTGGCGCAATTAAAGAACGTAGACAAGAAGGCGGTTTTCTTTATCCTGCTGGGCAAGCTGATCATCCTGCCGGCATTGGGCCTGGTTCTGGTGCTTAAATTGGCCCTGCCTCAATTGTTGGGTTTATTGATCGTTATGCAGCTGTCCATGCCTTCGGCAACCTCCCTGTCGGTGATCATCCGGCATTACAAAAAAGAGGATGCGCTGATCAGCCAGGGGGTGTTCTTCAGCCATATCTTGAGCCTGTTGACCATACCCATATTTTTAAGTTTGTATTTATCTTTGGCTGTGTTAAAATGAGTAAATCTATTCTTACTAACCGCAAGGCTTACCGGGATTATGAAGTTCTGGAGTCCCTGGAAAGCGGAATTGAGCTTAAGGGGTCGGAGGTAAAATCCCTTCGCGCGGGCAAGATCAACATGGATGACAGCTTTGCCCGGATTGAAAAGGGAGAGGTTTTTTTACATAACGCGCATATCAGCCCTTACGCGGAAGCCAGCTACCTGAATGTCGAGCCGGACAGGACCCGCAGGCTTCTCCTGCACAAGGGCCAGATCAGTAAGATAGAAGGCAAACTTACCCAGAAGGGCCTTACATTAATACCGCTCAAGGTTTATTTTAATGACCGGGGTTTTGTGAAGTTGGAGCTGGCGCTGTGCAAAGGCAAGAAGCTTTACGATAAGCGGGAAAGCGTCAAGCGCAGAGAAACAGACCTGGCAATGCGCCGGGCGATGAGCAGTAGAAGGAAATAGGCGGGAAAATTATTATTGGGGGTGAAAGGGTTCGACTTGAGCAGTCGGATAAAAGCAGCATGCCGCGGACGCATGGTTAGCCGCGTTAACAATCCTTGCACAAACTAAACGCAAACAGACTAACGTCTGCTTCGGTACTTTCGTCTAGACTAGCGGTAACTCCGTTAGTTCCGGCGGGAATACCGACGTTCGCAGTCTCACCTCGCTAACACGAAGTGAGCCTCTCTTTAGGAAGCCTGCGGCCTGAATGAGAGCCTAAGCAGGCTGGTTCTGCCATGTGCCTTTGGTGGCAGGATAAGATCAAAAAAGGCTGCTTCTTACGTGATCCTGTCTATCGGAGCGCGTAAGGAAAAGATTAATAGACAGACTAAGCATGTAGCGGCTTCTATTTGATTTCTTAAGGACTCCGGTTCAATTCCGGACACCTCCAACAAAAATTTCCTTGTCGGAAATTTTTGGTGGATACTTTTCGAGCGTAGCGCTGCGACAAGCAGCGCAGCGAGAAAAGTATCTTATGAACAACACAATGAAAATTAACAAATATCTAAAACCATTTTTTATCTTTATCTGCCTGGTCATCCTGATCAGCGGCTGCGC
>JAQULD010000099.1 GCA_028719045.1 Candidatus Omnitrophota bacterium
GATAAAACTTAAAGAAGTGTAGCACAAAAACCACTCTTTTTCAAGCCGATTTATCTGAAATAGCCGCCATGAAAATGCTCGCCTCCCTGCTCCTCAAAATGCTCCCCATGCCCGCGATGTTCTCCTTCTCCCCATTCTTCGGTTTCACATCCGATCAACTGCAGGAGCGAAACGAGCGAAAATACAATAAAGAGTAACTTTAATAATCGTATGTTTCTCATAGTCCACCACCTTTCATGTTTTACTTAAGATGCATAATCACACAAAAGGTTTCAAATTGAGAGCTGTGTTTTTGTCCTGTCGATCGGGAGGGAAACGGTAATGGTGGTACCCTCGCCTTTTTGACTGGCAAGGTTTATTGTGCCATCGTGCAGCATGATTATCTGATTACAGACAGCGAGCCCAAGCCCGGTGCCTTTGGACTTTGTGGTGAAAAACGGCTCAAAAACCCTTTCCTGGTTTTCCTTGTCTATACCCGAGCCGTTATCTTTTATCGAAATCAAAAGTGATCTTCCCGAAACTCTAGCCCTAACCTCGATCACAGGGTCATTTCTTTCAAACAAAGCATCGAAAGCGTTATTCAAAATGTTTATAAATACTTCCTTTAGCTGGACCGGATCCGCCTCTATAAATAAGTCTTGTATGGATCCGGTATCCTGGGTAAGCGATACAGTATTGCCCTGGCTGCGTTTTGAAGCTTCATCCACGGATTCGTTCAATAGATCGCGGGCATTTATGCTCTGGAAGCGGGAGACTTTTATCTTTGAATAAAAAAGGAGGTTGTTAATGATCTGTTCGCTTTCGAATACCTTGGTATTGATATTCACAATATGTTTTTCAATTGCCAAACCTTCGGTTTTGCGCTTGATGTTAAAAGCCGCCAATTTGATCGCGGCCAGAGGGTTGCGCAATTCATGGGCAACGGTGGCCGCAAGCGTGCCTATATCCGAAAGGCGTTTGGATTTTTCCAGTTCCGCTTGCGCCTTTATTAATTCCTGCGACCTTTCCCTCACCAACGCTTCCAAAGTCTGGTTATCGCGTTTCAGGATATCTTCGATCTGCTTTTTTTGAGCGTGCAGCCTTACCGACATTATCCCGTAAGAAAGGTCGTCCGCCAATTCCTCCAGTAACTTGATCTCTTCTTCTGAAAAAGGATCCGGTTCTCTTGAATATATCGTGATCGCTCCAAAAACCTTGGAATCGATAAATAAAGGAAAAACAATTGAAGAGGAATAACCCCGTTTAAGCGCCTCTTCCCTCCAAGGCGCAAAAGCCGGGTCAGTCAGCATATTCTTGCACATCGCCGGCTTTCCCGTGCGAATCGCTGTGCCGGTTGGCCCGCGCCCGCGCTCGTTCTCTGACCAGGTAACCTTCAGTGAATTAAGGTAACCCTCGTCAAAACCGGACTGCGCTACAGGCCTGACACTTTTAGCTTCATCATTTTCCGCAACCCCTATCCAGACCATGGAGTGGCCGCAGTCTTCGATAATAATCCGGCATACCTGGTTAAGGTAATCGGACTCTTCACTGGCGCGCATCATGGCTTCGTTACTGTCGCTAAGCGCCCGGAGCGTACGGTTTAGATTCTGTAACTTACGCTCATTTCTTTTGCGTTCAGTGATGTTATTTATGGCGATGATCACGTGTTTTTTTCCTCCGATCACAACAGGATCGGCGCTTATGTCAAGCCATATCTTAACCTTAGAACCATTGATAAAAATCGTGGCCTCTGTTTCCACGCTGTGTACGGCTTGCCCGTCATTTAAGACCGATTCAAAAGCCTTGCGGATAGGGCAAACGGCGCAATGCGGCGTGTGGCCGCACCCTTGCGGCTCATTCAGGGCGTGGATACAACCGAGTATATCCCCCGGCTGGAAGTTGGAATCATACGAAAAGCTTTTTCCCGACCAGCGCTCAACGACATTATTAATGCGTTTGACAACGCCGTGGTCATCTATTAAAAGCATACCGACATTCACGACGTCAAAAATCATCTGGAGGTTGCGGCGCTCACCCGCGAGATATTCTTCGATACGTTTGCGCTCTATAGCATACTTTATGCTGCGCACAAGCAGGTCGGTATCGATATGCCCTTTTACCAGATAATCGCAAGCGCCCTCATGTATAGCCTGTATCCCTAAACTTTCGTCATTAACACCGGTCAAAACGATTGCCGGCATTCCAGGCGCCTGTTTAACCGTGTTTTTTAAAGTATCCAGGCCGTTGCTATCCGGCAGGTCAAGGTCCAGCAAAACGACATCGAAATCCGTCTTAATTATTTCCTTGGTCGCTTCCGCAAGCGCTTTTGCGTGCGTGAGCTTAAAGAACGGATTAATGCTTTCCTTTAACAACTCGATAACCAGCCGTAAATCAGCGGGATTATCCTCGATTACCAGTATGTTTATTTCATTATTTTTCATTTACTGTTATTCCCTTTTTGGCGGAAGCTTTACTATAGTCAGCCAGAAATCCTGCACGGACCTGGCTACCTTTACGAATTGCTTAAGGTCCACCGGTTTAGTGATGTAACAATTAGCGTGCAGGTTATAAGACCTCAATATGTCTTCTTCGGATTTTGAAACCGTCAAAACCACAACCGGTATTGATTTCAGGTCATCGTCTGTTTTTATTTCTTTCAAGACTTCCCTGCCGTCTATTTTAGGCAAATTCAGGTCCAATAAAATCAGGTCAGGGCGCGCGACTTTGGCGAATTTACCTTTTTTACGCAGGTAATCAAGCGCCTCTTCGCCGTTCCTTACTACATTAAGGTTGTTATATATTTTCTCTTCTTTTAACGCCTCGATAGTAAGGCGAACATCGGCGGCGTTATCCTCAACCAACAGTATCTCTATCGCGCTCAAGTAATTTCCGTTGCTCATCCGCTTCCTCCTTCTTTGTATTGGCAGGTATGGTAAAGAAAAATGTTGAACCTTTACCTAATTCGGATACCAGCCAGATTTTCCCCCCGTAATTTTCCACTATTTTTTTGCATATCGAAAGCCCTATGCCAGTGCCGGGGTATTCGTCTCTGGCGTGCAGGCGCTGAAATATAACAAAAACTTTTTCCTGATACTTCTCATCGATGCCAATGCCGTTATCAGACACCGAAAATTCCCAGCCGGAATTGGTCCTTTTCGCGCTGATATGTATGCTGGGCGCGTCTTTCCCGCGGAACTTTATGGCATTACCGATAAAATTCTGAAAAAGCTGGATAAAATTACTTTCATTAGCCATGAGCGTGGGAAGCTGATCGGAGTCGATAGAGGCGCTATTTTCTTTTATCACTGGGTTCATGGAATAAAGGACCTTCTTCAAAACCTCATTGCAATCAATTTTTGCCAAAGATAAGTCTGTCCTCCCGATCCTTGAGTATGTCAATAGGTCCGAGATCAAAGTCTGCATGCGCTTGGCGGCGTCGACAATAAAATTTATGAATTCATCAGCATCCTGGTCGAGTTTGTTTTTGTACCTTCGCTCCAGAAGCTGGGAATAGCTGGCCATGACCCGAAGAGGTTCCTGGAGATCGTGAGAAGCGACATAAGCAAACTGTTCCAGGTTCTCATTCACGCGCTTAAGCAAGTCCTCCGCGTTCTTGCGGTTGGTAATATCCCGGTCCCCGCCGCGCGTGCCCAGGAAAACGCCTTTTTCATCGTATACCGGCTGACAGGCATGAGATATCCAGCATAAAGAACCGTCTTTACGTTTAATGCGGAATTCCAACTCTCCGGCTTTTCTTTTTTCAACATCCTGCCGGTGATGATCAAAAAGAACGCGGTCTTCAGGATAAATTATCTCAGTGTTTAAACTTGGATTTTTTAAAAATTCGCGGCTGGAGTAACCTGTGACCTTCTCGCATGAAGGCGAGGCATAAATGTATTTTCCTTCCGGATTGATCCAAAATTCGAAATCATACGTGTTATTGGCGATGATGCGGTAACTGGTCTCGGAGGCGCGGAGCGCTTCCTCTATTTCTTTACGCTCGGTAATATCCTGGCCCTGGGCTATGGTCGCTATCAGGATCTTGCCGTCTGCGTCATAGACGTTGGCGGAATTCCAGAGTACCATACGGATGTCCCCGCCTTTCTTTAGAATCGGGATCTCAACCCCTTCCCAATGTTCTCCGCTCAGGGTATGGCGGATTTTTTTGAGCGATTCCTCTTTTGAATCATCCGGGAACAACATGCTTAAATCATTACCGATAACCTCATCCGATCCATATTTGGTTAAGTTCTCGAAAGCATGATTAAAGCGTGTGATCTTAAACCCCGCATCCCAGCAGATTATCGGGGCATTAGCGTAATTAAACAAACTCTCCAGATAATTGGTGGTCTGCCTCAAGGATTCCTCATTTTCTATGCGGATCATCGCCACTGCTACCTGGTCTGCCACAGCTTTCATGAGCGAGAGGTCATCTTCGCTAAAAGTGTCGCGCTTGCGCGTGCCAAAAGAAAGCGTGCCTATAATTTTTCCTCCTTCTCCCAGCAAAGGATGACAGGCATAAGCCCTGACGCCGTAAGATTTCACCAAATCAGTGCGGGGATCAGGGGTTTGAAAAATATGCTCAGTTACTATGGGACAGCCGTCCCTGGCCACGCAGCCGCAGACAGCCGTGCCGTAATCAAGCCACCTGATCTTTTTTGCCTCTTCTTCAGGGATACCTCCCCAGGCATTTAAATGCAGGCGGCCGGATTTTTCATCAACCAGAAAATTAAAGAAAACCTGGCAATCCAGATATTCCATTACCTTCCGGCAGAGTTCATCAACCAGGTTCCCGGGTTCTTTTGTCTGCAAAAGTTTGTTCGCGGTCTGGGACAATAGTTCGAACCGGCGGGAACTGTTCTGAAGGGCGATCTCGGCTTTTTTACGTTCGCCGATTTCCGTGTTTAATTCATCGCGGGAAGCGGTGACTTTCTTCAGATCCCGGGTCATTTTGTCAAATGACCTGGAAAGCTGGCCGATCTCGTCTTTTGAACCGATCTCGATCTGATGGTCTAAATTTCCGCTTCCGATTATCTCTGTGCCTTTGGTAAGCCTTTTTATCGGTTCAGAAATAGAACGGGCAATGGCAAATGACAAAAAGAAAAATAAAACAATAACAATTGATACAACTATAGTGACAAATTTCTGCAGGTATAATACATCAGCAAAAGCCTCCTCTGAGTCAATTTTAGCCACCAATCCCCACCCTAAAGAAGGTATATAAGTCCAGGCGGAAATGACCTGTTTGCCCCGGTAATCGGTTGAAAGGCCGGCCCCGGTTTTCCCCTGCACAGCTTCCTGCACCGGTAAGGCGATTTTCTCTCCCAGGGTTATCTTTTTGTTAAGGGCCGCCTCAGGGGCAAACCTGAGAGGATTTAAATATACCGCTTTGTTCCCTTCTTTTTTTGCCAGCGCTGTCTCACCGGTAGAACCGAGTCCGATCGCTTCATTAACAAGCTTATAGACAGGCGCCAGGTCTACTTCAAAAGCGATCACTCCGGAAAAATCGCCGTTTAAATCGGTAACAGGGTCGGT
>JAQULD010000100.1 GCA_028719045.1 Candidatus Omnitrophota bacterium
GGGTTATCGGAAGGGAAGGCAGGAATATCCGCGCGTTTGAAATGGCTACGGGAGTTGACGTGATAATCGACGATACCCCTGAAGCGGTCACCTTGTCGTGTTTTGATACCGTGCGCAGGGAAGTAGCGCGTTTGAGCCTGGAAAAGCTGATCTCTGACGGAAGGATTCATCCGGGGAGAATCGAAGAAGTAGTGGAAAAGACCAGGCAGGAGATGGAAGAGAAAATAAAGGAAGAAGGAGAACGCGCCGCATTTGAATCCGGAGTGGACGGGCTTCATCCGGAATTAGTGAAATTATTAGGGCGCCTTAAATACCGCACCAGTTTCGGCCAGAACGCCTTGCAGCATTCAAAGGAAGTTTCTTTTCTTTTGGGCACAATGGCATCTGAATTGGGGTTGGATTTTAAACTTGCCCGCAGGGTAGGCCTTCTGCATGATATAGGAAAGGCCGTGGACCATCAGATAGAGGGAACACATGCCAAGATAGGCGCGGACCTGGCTAAAAAGTACAACGAATCCGGGGAAGTCATCCACGCTATTGAAGCGCATCATGAAGAAGCCGAACCAAAAAGTTTTTACGCGGTTCTGGCGGTTGCGGCTGATGCCATAAGCGCCGCCCGGCCCGGAGCCAGAAGAGAAACCCTGGAAACATATATCAAAAGGCTGGAGAAACTGGAATCCATCGCCAACCTTTTTAAAGGCGTTGAAAAATCCTTCGCTATACAGGCGGGAAGGGAAATCAGGGTTGTGGTGCAGCCGGATAAGATCTCGGATAACGACGCTATTAATCTTGCCAGGGACATACGTAAAAAAATAGAAGAAGGCATGGAATATCCCGGGCAGATAAAGGTGACTGTCATCCGCGAGACCCGGGCGATTGAATACGCAAAATAGATAACAGGTTCAAAAACATAAAACTGATTATTATGAATATTTTATTTATAGGCGATATTGTCGGCAGCCCGGGAAGGGCCGCGGTCAAAAGCCTGGTCCCGCTGTTACAGAAGAAGCACGGGCTTGATTTTGTAATCGCGAACGCGGAAAACGCGGCAGGCGGTTCCGGTATAACCTCCCGCGTCGCGCAGGAGTTGTTTGATTCCGGGGTGGACGTTCTTACTTCCGGAGACCATATCTGGAAGAAACAGGAGATTTTCGAGATCATTAACGCGGAGCACCGCATTTTACGTCCGGCAAATTTTCCTTCGGGCGCTCCGGGGGAAGGGTTCTATATCTTCAAAAAAAATGATCTTAAGGTCGGCGTGATGAATATCCAGGGCAGGGTTTTTATGGAGGCGTTAGAGAACCCCTTCCGGGCGGCGATGCAGGCCCGGGAAATATTATCCAAAGAAACAAATGTGATCATCGTGGATATACACGCGGAAGCAACTTCCGAAAAAGTCGCGCTCGGCTGGTACCTTGATGGAAAAGTCTCCGCTGTTTTAGGGACCCACACGCATGTACAAACCGCTGACGAGAAGATATTGCCTAAAGGCACAGCCTACATTTCTGATGCCGGCATGACCGGGCCTTTTGATTCGGTCATCGGCAGAAGGGTGGAAGATGTGCTGACAAGGTTTATTACAAGTATCCCGGTAAGATTCGAGGTGGCGCAGGATAATATTCAGCTGCACGGCGTGGTTATAAATGTCGACGACAAGACCGGGAAGTCAAATTCAATCGTAAGAATACAAGAGAAGCTTCAGAAATGAACAAGCTAAAACCCCTAAACTCGAAACTTATCGCTTTAAGCCTTAATTTTGCGCTTTGCGCTTTAAGCTTTACGCTTATCTCGCAGCTTTGTTATGCCCAGGACAAGGATCTCGAATTCAACCTTGACGCCGCCTCAAATACAATAAGCCTGCCGAAGATCTTTAAGCCCAATATAGATTTAAGCGGGAGAGGCTTCCACGCAGAGCAGACCTGGCCCCAGGAACTGGCTGCGCAGGAAGTAGTGGACGACTGGTTTAAAGAAATAGGGGGCGCCGGAATTTACAGGCTGCAGTATAATCTTTGGGAAATAAGCCAATTATCCAAGGACAAGCCTGCCCAGGAAAAACTTTTGGCTAATTACGAATCGGTTATCAAGAGAGTCAACGACGCCGGAGGGATCGTGATACTGGATATCTTCAGCACTCCCCCGGGCTTAGGCAAGGTTTTGGATAAAAAGAGCACTCCGTTGGACCTGCGGGCGTTTAAAGAAGTGGTAAAAAAACATATCAGAGAGTTAAGCTGTAACAAAAAATATAATATTTGGTATGAGATCTGGAGCGCCCCGGATTCGGACGACTTTTTCCTGGGCAGAAAGCAGGAATACCTGAATTTATACAGAGCGATAGCGGAAGGCGTAAAAGAGCTTGAGAACGAAACAAAGATCCATATCCCCGTGGGCGGGCCCGGCGCAAGCTGGTGGTTCCAGAATTTCGACGGCAATACCATCATTACTCCGGAAAAAAGCCTTATTTACGAATTGATTAAATTCTGCCATCAGTACCGTCTGCCGCTGGATTTCATCAGCTGGCACGCCTATTCCACCGACCCTAATGTGGAAAAAGAGGCTACATCCTATAACAAGAACGCGATTTTGCTTATCCGGGACTGGCTTACTTATTTTAATTTCAATAAAGAAACGCCTCTGGTCCTGACCGAGTGGAATTACGACAGCGGCAATAATGTGCTCTCCGAAAGGAAAGAGACTTCCTTTGTCTGCGCCAGTTACATTCCGAGCCGGATCAAGAATATGTTTGAGGCGGGGCTCGATTACCAGATCTATTTTTCCCTTGAAGACTTTCAGGGAAATAAGGAAGGTGTAATGAGGAATGTGGGTATTTTCTGGTTTGAACAGGACGCCCCTCAATATAAAGGCGGCCATAAGTCCATATACAACGTGTTTAAGATGCTGGGTAAGCTCGGCAACAGCATGTACTATCCCCAGCCTAAAATTAACGATGAATTCGTGGATGTTACCGCGACAAAAAGCGATGATTATACGGCCATTCTTATCTCTAATTATATCGATTCCGACATTTCCACCAACTATTTGACCAGGAATATAGCCACGCTTAATAAAGCCGAAAGGCAGGTCATGCTTGACCTTCTGAACCAGGATACGTTGGAAAAATTCATGAGGAAAGAACTGGATTTTTCGCATTTGCGTTCGTATAACAAGTTTCCCAAGGTAAGGACGATCTTAAAACACGCCCAGGAATTAAACGACAGCGCGACCAAATATATGTTCGCAGGCCGCAATATAAAGATTAATATTAAAAACCTGAATAATAGCGGAAAAACCCCCGAGCAAGCTAAGCAAGAGCTAAAACAGGAAACAAAACAGGAGCAGGGGGCGGCTACAGCCGCTGCGGCAGGGGAAACTTATTTATACGAGCGTTACACGGTTGATTCTTCCTGCAGCATGAATTGCGTATTTGTTCCCGTGGAAGAAAAAGAAGTCAATGTGTACGATTCATTCCAACAGACATTAACGCTTAACCCGTATTCGGTTAATTTGATAATATTAAAGAAGAAGCCAAAAGAGGCAGAGCCGGTTCCCGCGGCTGTAACCGCGTCTTCTCCTGAGAATGCCCAGGTTTCACCCGCAACGGGTGAACCGGCCGCCAAAGCGCAGCAGAAAGAGGCTGTTCCCGGTTCTTTGCCTGTTGCGGCTAATTCTGACAAGTCTCAAGGCGTATCTGCGCCAACGGGCGAACAGCAAAAAGATAATCGGGTTGAAGTAAAAACAGCTGATCCCGGAAGCCCTGAAAATAAGCAGAACACGGGAGCTGTGAAAAATAAAGAATAACGGTTAATGTCTAAAAATACAGATAGCCAGGATTTGTTCGGGTCGCCTCCCGGATTGAACGGGAAAAAACGTATTTTTACCGTTTCCGAGATTACCCAGGATATCAAGCTGGTACTCGAAGCTAACTTCCGGGATATCTGGATAGAGGGCGAAATCTCTAATTTTAGGCCGTCATCCGCGGGGCATTATTATTTTTCCCTCAAAGACCAGACCTCATTACTGCAGGCGGTAATATTTAACCGCAGCGCCAAAGACCTGAAGTTTAAGCTTGAAGACGGGCAAAAGGTGATTTGTTTCGGGAATATCGAGCTTTACGGTCCGCGGGGGCAGTACCAGATAATTATAGAAAAAATAGAGCCTAAAGGTGTGGGCAGCCTTCAGCTTGCCCTGGAACAATTAAAGCAAAAGCTGGAAAAAGAAGGGATTTTTGCTCCGGCTCATAAAAAACCGATACCCCATCTTCCTTCCCGCATAGGGGTAGTGACTTCTTTGCAGGGGGCCGCGATAAAAGATATACTTAAGGTCCTGGACAGGCGTTTTAAAGAAACGCACATTATCATTAATCCGGCGCGAGTGCAGGGAGAAGGCGCAAAAGAAGATATTTCACGGGCCATCGCTGAATTTAATGATTTTAACCGCGGGGTGCCGGCGCAGGAACGCATAGAGGTGATGATTGTCGGCCGCGGCGGAGGCAGCATAGAAGACCTTTGGGCGTTTAACGAAGAAATTGTCGCAAGGGCCATTTATAATTCGCAGATACCGGTAATTTCGGCGGTCGGCCATGAACGCGACGTGACCATAGCGGACCTTGTGGCGGACGTGAGGGCGGCAACTCCTTCAGTGGCTGCGGAAATAGTCATACCCAGGAAAGAAGACCTGGAAGAAGAGCTCGCCGGATTGACCGCTGATTTAAAAAGGTCCCTGCAGGATAGTATCCTGGGATTTTCCGATTCCCTGGAAGATTATTTACACCGTTTGAATTTAAGTATCGACCATATCCTGGAGTTAAACATCAAAAATTTCGATTCCGCCTGCAAAAAACTGGTGTTGCTTAATCCGGTGGTTATTTTGGAGCGCTACCGGGAAAAAATGCAGGATTTCCTTCGCCAGATCAATCTCGGCATGGCGCATTTTATGAAACTAAAACAGGCCGAACTTTCGCAATTGCTGGAGAAACTTTCGAGCCTAAGCCCGCTTAATATACTGGCAAGAGGCTATAGCATTACTTTCTCGCTGGACGGCGGCACAATCAAAGACGCCAAAAACGTGAAGCCGGGCGGATTGATCATGACCAGGTTGCACAGGGGGAAAATTATAAGCGAAGTCAAGGAGGTAAAAGAAAATGGCTGAGATAAAATTCGAAGAAGCGCTTAAGAGGCTGGAAAAAATAGTGGAAGATCTGGAAAAGGGAGAGCTTTCCCTGGACGAAGCGCTTAAGAAATATCAGGACGGCATTGAGCTTTCGCGCGCCTGTAACCAGAGGCTTGAAAACGCCAAAAAGAAAATCGACGTCCTGATAAAAAATAAAAAAGGCGAATTTGAGTTGAAACCTTTGGACGAAAAGGAAATAGAAAGTAACGATTAGCTATTATTCGGATTAAAATGCTGTTAGATAAAATAAATTCAGGC
>JAQULD010000101.1 GCA_028719045.1 Candidatus Omnitrophota bacterium
CCTGCGTCGGCGCGGATAAAGAAGCGAAGACCTACCGGATAAAAGCCTATGCCCGGCTTTCTTCGCTTATCGAAATGAAAAGAAGCCTGCTTTTGAACGGGCCGTTCCTTGCCGGGGTGCAGGTATTTAACTCCTGGTTTAATAAAGCGGCCAGCCGCACTGGCATTATCCCTATGCCCCAGGACAGTGAGGAAGCTGTGGGCGGACACGCTATTTGCATCGCAGGCTACGACGACGGCAAAAAGATCTTTAAATTCAAGAATTCATGGGGAGCTTCCTGGGGAGATAAAGGCTACGGGTATTTGCGTTATGAGTATATCCGCAAATACTGCCAGGATTCCTGGAGCGCGACCGACCTCATCGTGGATGTGACGTCCCTGGTAAGAATAAGGGAGGAAGTACTTAAAAATTACGTTTAAGGAGTATTTTTACCATGCTGCACCGTTTTAAAAAACTTGACGGATTCACCAGGAACATAATTATAGTTTTCGCCGGCAATTCCCTGGCTAACTTTATCAATCTATTGTTCCAGCTTTTGATCGCGCACAAACTTTCGGTCACGGAATTCGCAGGGTTCAATTCATTGCTGTCGTTATTCGTTTTGATATCCACCCCTTTCGGCACTTTACAGGCGCCGATCGCGAAATACTGCGCCGAATTTAACGCCCACGATAAACCGGAAAAAATAGGATTTTTACTGAGAAGCTTTATGCGCAGGACACTGGTAGTCACTCTTTTGCTTTTTTCCGTATTACTGCTTGTTTCCGGAAGCATAATCAGGCTCTTAAAGATAGAATCCGCTTCCTCAGGATATTTTTTAGCGATGCTGGTCGCCTCTGCCTGTATAATCCCGGTTGTAACCGGAGGTATACAGGGCCTTGAATTTTTCGGCTGGATGACCTGCGGTTCGATCATAACAGGTATATTGAAATTAACCCTGGCTTTTCTACTGCTTAATTTTGGTTACAGGACCGCGGGAGCCCTCGGCGCTTTCTTAGCTTCCAATTTGCTCCTTATTTTTATTTATTACTACGGCCTCAGGCGCTACTTTTCCGCTAAGAAAGCGGTTGAATTTAACTTAAAACATGTAATGGATTATCTGTGGCCGGTTGCGATAAGTTATTTTTGTTTTTACGGGCTGGTTACCATGGATATGCTTTTGGTCAAATATTTTTATTCCGCCAGGGATTCCGGTTTGTACGCCCTGGCCCAGATGGTCGGAAAGATATTTTTATTCGTTCCGGCGGCGATCAGTATGGTCATGTTCCCGCGTATAAGCGGTTTAAACGCTAAAAACATGGATACCACGGCCACTCTTAAACATTCTCTCAGCTACGCTTTCGTATTATGCTTCGGTGTAACCCTGGTGTTCAACCTGTTTCCTGAGTTAATCCTGAAAATATTAACCGGAAAAGTATATCCTGAATCCATATTCCTGGGCAGGCTGTTTAGCCTGTCCATGAGCTTTTTCGCGCTGATATTCATACAGTTGAACTATTTTCTTTCTTTAAAAGACCTGCGTTTTGTAAAATACCTTGCCTTTTTCACCGCGGCCCAATTTTTGGCGATCCTGTTTTTCCATAAGTATCTTTTTCAGGTACAGCTCGCGCTTGGCGTGAACGCGGTCATTTTGTTCAGTATATTCTTTTTCCTGTTAAGCTCTAAAAAACAACTTTTAAAAGAAAGAACCTGATGTTTGAAGAGATAAAGAACTTAAAAGAAAAGGTTTCCATAATCATTCCCGCCTATAACGAGGCTAACCGTATAATGTCCAGCCTCGAAGAAGTAGCCGGTACATTGAACAAATTTTCTTTTCCCTGGGAAGTGATAGTGATGGACGACGGTTCCAGCGACAACACGGCGGAGAGGGCCCAGGAAATAGAAAAGAAATACCCTGGTAAGTTCTTTGTAAAAAGGAATTCCGGCAACATAGGAAAGGGAAGGGTTTTGAAGAAATCGCTGCGCTATGTGACCGGCGATTATGTCGTGTTCCTTGACGCTGACATGGAACTGCATCCTATTCAAATTGAAACGCTTTTTGATATCATGAAACTGGACAATGCCGATATAGTCATCGGCTCAAAACTTCATCCTAATTCCGTAGTAAGTTACCCTCTAAGCAGGAGGATAATTAGCTTTGTGTATTATATCGTGGTCAGGATATTATTCAACCTGCCTTGCCATGATACGCAAACCGGGTTAAAATTGTTCAAGACCAAAGTGTTGAAAAAGGTCTTCCCGAGAATACTGGTCAAGAAGTTCGCTTTTGACCTGGAAGTCCTGGTGAACGCTCACCATCTCGGTTATAAGATCATCGAGGCGCCGATAGTCTTAAAGACCCAAAGGCGTTACGGCAGGATCGGGCTTAAGGCTATTTTTATCACCCTGTGGGACACTCTGGCTGTATTTTACCGGATGAACATCTTAAAATATTATGACCGTATCGATTATTATCGCAGTAAAAACGTGGCAAAAAAATTTAGAAGAATCCGTTAAAAAATGCCTGGAACTGGATTTTTCAGATTTTGAGGTCCTGGTATTGCCGGACCATCCTGAACCTACTGAAAAAGGGCTTAAGGCATTAGCCGAGCTTTTTCCCGGCCTGCCTGCGAAAGTGAGAGTCATACCCACAGGGCCGGTCAACCCCAGCAAAAAAAGGGACTTGGCGGCCAAAGAAGCAAACGGAGAAATCCTGGCTTTTCTTGATGATGACGCCTATCCTGTAAAGAAGTGGTTAAAAAACAGTGTCCGCCATTTTCAAGACAAAGATGTTGCCGCTGTGGGAGGGCCCGCGGTTACCCCGGACAACGACAGCCTGCTGCAAAAAGCAAGCGGCATGGTATATCAGTCGTTTTTAGTCGGAGGTTCATACAGCTACCGTTATGTCCCTAAGCCAAAAAGAGAAGTGGATGATTATCCCAGCTGCAATTTACTGGTGCGCAGGTCGGTAATGCTGGAAATCGGCGGTTTTAACACGAATTTCTGGCCGGGAGAAGACACTAAACTTTGCCTGGATATTACCAAGAAATTAAACAAAAAAATAATTTATGATCCTGAAGTGCTGGTTTTTCATCACAGGCGTAAACTTTTTCTTCCCCATATTAAGCAGATCGCCAATTACGGCCTTCACCGCGGATATTTCGTAAAAAAATTTCCCCAAACATCTCTTAGGCTGCCTTATTTTGTGCCCTCAATATTCCTGTTCTGCCTTCTTGCTGGAGCCATATTAACAGCGCTGTTTTCGCCTTTTGCTATCATCTACTTTTCGGCAATATCGGTTTACCTGATCACTGTTTTTATCTGCAGCATTTCTACACCGTTACGCTTGATTCCTCTCGTATTTCTTGGTATAATAATATCTCATTTTACCTACGGCTTTTTCTTCATAAAAGGGTTACTCTCACGCAAACTTAGCGAAGAATAATGAAAATAATGCTTGCTTATCCACCCTTAAGCTGTGAAAAAGGGTGGCCTACATTAGGGCAAAACAGGCAATTCCAGTATTTTAAAGCTCCGACCTATATCTATCCGGTCGTGCCTGCTCAGGCCGCAACTCTTTTAAAACAATCAGGTTATGAAGTGGTTTGGTTTGATTCTATAGCTGAATCGGCTTCTCCTGAGAAGTTCTTTGGCGGCGTAGAGCGGGAGAAACCGGACATCCTTGCCTTTGAAACAAAAACCCCGGTAATTAAACAACATTGGAAAATAATAAACGAATTAAAGGGGCTCGCTCAAGGCAAATGGGAACTCAAGATCGTGCTGTTTGGCGACCATGTTACAGCGCTTCCGGAAGAATCTTTTGCTAATTCCCAGGTCGATTTTGTCCTGACCGGCGGGGATTACGATTTCCTGCTTTTAAATTTGTGCAATAACTTAAAATCAAGGGAAAAGTTTGAGCCGGGAATTTATTACCGGGACAATACGGGTGTAAAGAACACCGGTAAATTCCAGTTAGACCATGATCTTAATTCTTTGCCGTTTATTGACAGGGAACTGACAAAATGGCGCAATTACGCCTATGAAAACGGCAATTATAAAAGAACCCCCGGCACTTACGTGATGAGCGGAAGAGACTGCTGGTACCACGCCTGCACTTTCTGCTCCTGGCCCACGCTGTACCCGAAATTCAGGGTCAGAGATCCGGATAATGTCCTGGAAGAAATAGGCTCATTGATCCAAAAAGAAAAAATCCGCGAGATCATGGACGATACCGGTTGTTTCCCGGTAGGAGACTGGTTAAGGCAATTCTGCCAAGGCATGGTGAAACGCGGGTTTAACAAGGATATTTATCTTGATTGCAACATGCGTTTCGGGGCCTTGAAAAGCTAAGATTTCTCTATGCTGAAAAAAGCTAATTTCCGCCTGCTTCTTTTCGGACTAGAATCGGCAAACCAAAAAACCCTGGACAGATTAAAAAAAGGGTTAAACGCCGAAAGAATAATCAATGACTGCAAAGCGGCGACCAAAGCGGGGTTGTTTCCGCATATCACCATAATGTTCGGCTACCCCTGGGAAACATATGAAGAGGCCTTAAAAACCCTGAACCTCGGTAAATGGCTGCTTAAAAGAGGTTATGCTTATACCATGCAGGCAACAATGGTTATTCCTTACCCGGGAACAGGGCTTTTCGCAGAAGCTAAAAGCCAGGGCCTTTTAAAGACACTGGATTGGGATGATTATGACATGAAACAGCCTGTGTTAAAAACATCCATGTCCGACGATTGCGTCAGGGGGCTGGTCCAGGGCATGTACAGGGTTTCCTTTCAACCGGAATTTATGCTCCGTAAATTATTTTCCATAAAAGACAAGGACGATCTAAGCTATTATCTGCGCGCGTTGCGTAAAGTATTCGGCCATATTTTCGATTTTTCTTTTTCACATCCCAAAGGCTGATAATCCCGGAGGTAAAAGTGGCTGTTGTTATCGTAAGCGGTTCGTGCGGTTTGATCGGTTCAGAGACGACCGGCTTCTTCTGTGAAAAGGGCTTTGATGTGGTCGGGATCGACAACAATATGCGTAAGTTTTTTTTCGGGGATGACGGCAGCATACTCTGGAATAAAAGACGCCTTGAGAAAAAATACAAGAATTACCGCCATCAAAACATAGATATAAGGGATGAGGCAAAAATCGGGCGTTTATTCAAAAAATTCGCCAAAGATACCGCGTTGGTGGTTCATACGGCGTCACAGCCTTCGCACGACTGGGCCGCGAAAGCCCCGAAAATAGATTTCGGGGTAAACGCGCAAGGCACCTTGAATTTGCTGGAAGCCGCAAGGCTATATTGCCCGCAAGCGGTTTTTATCTTTACCTCTACCAATAAAGTCTATGGCGACAGGCCGAACACCCTGCCTC
>JAQULD010000102.1 GCA_028719045.1 Candidatus Omnitrophota bacterium
AGCTTTGCGTTAATCGGGAGATTAAAATAATTGAGTTAAATAAAGAAATAGCCAGATTGGAAGAAGATTTAAAGCAGGCTCGCCGAGATATTAAAGGGGACGATTGATTTTTTAATTCTCTGTAGGGATAAAACTATACGAGGGGGGGGAAATGTTTAAAAGCAAAACGATTGTCTTTGTCTTGTTAGTGTTAGCATTTACGGCTAGTCTCGCATATTGCCAGGAAAAAGTGGAAACTCGGAAAATAATAACTACTGACGGAATAGTAACTAAGGTCGATGCAGTGGGAAATATAATCGAAGTGAATACAAATGAAGGACAAATAGCATTTTCCGTTCCGGATGACGCAAGCATTACCCAGGGGACAAAAAAGATAGGTTTGATGGAGCTTGAAGTGAGCGATCCAGTGACAATACAATATTACTGTCCTTTCCCAGGAAAATTCGTCGTGGTCAGCATCACGTATAATAAGAATTCCTGATTATGGTTTAGACATGAATTTAAAAAAGTTAAAATTTGATTTACGAAAATACAGCGATAAGAATAAGGCTGAACTATTGCAGCGTTTTTTCAAAACCGGCCCCGGAGAATATGCCGATGGGGATATTTTTCTCGGGATAACAGTGCCGAAGTTAAGGATTTTAGCCAAAGAATACCGAAGCTTGCCGCTTAATGAAACCTTGCGGCTGCTCAAATCCCGGCTCCACGAAGAGCGGCTATTGTCTTTACTGATAGTCATTCTAAAATACCGCCAGGCGGATCTATCAGAAAAAGAAAAAATATATAAAGCTTACCTGGGCCATACGAAATACATAAACAATTGGGACCTTGTGGATGTTACGGCAAAACATATTATTGGGGACTTTCTCAAGGATAAAAACAGGGCGCCGCTTTACAATTTAGCGCGTTCTGCTTCTTTGTGGGAAAGAAGGATCGCGATTTTGTCTACTTTCCATTTCATCGCGAATAATGAATTCACGGATTCCCTGAAAATAGCGAAAATCCTGATTACTGACCGTCATGACCTGATACATAAAGCCGTAGGCTGGATGCTGCGGGAAGTGGGCAAGAAAGATATAGCCTGCGAAGAAAGGTTCCTTAAAGAATGCTACGCGGCAATGCCCAGGACTATGCTGCGATACGCTATCGAACTGTGCCCGGAAAGAAAAAGGCAATCATATTTACAAGGCGGTATCCACAAGTAAAAATTCCGCGTCTTTGCTCGCGGTAAGAGACAATTCTTTTTCATCGGTTATTTCCGCCGCTCCGAATTCCCGGATAAGATTATTATTGAGCATTACCGGCCCTCCCTCAAGCACATAAAGATAAACACCCCGGCCGGCCTTTAATGTATACCCGACTGCCTTGCCTTGCGCGAGAAAACAGGAATACACTTCCACGTCGGAGAATATCTTAAGCGCTTCAGGATTTTTGTTTGATGCCAGCGGAAACAATTTATTCGTCCTCTCCTCTTTCTCCACTTTTTTCTGTTCTACAGAAGGCTTCAAATTACGCCCGGAAGGTAAAAACCACATTTGAACGAATCTCAGAGGAGCGTCTTTACGGTTATTGATCTCTGAATGCCACATGCCTGAACCAACCGTTGTATGCTGCACCCATCCTTTTTTAAGCACGCCGCCTTTACCATGCTCATCCGCGTGGCGGAATTCTCCTTCGGCGCAATAGGTCACCACTTCAATATTGCTATGCGGGTGCAGCGGCCAAACCGCTCCCGCAGAAAGGGTATCGTCATTAAAAACGCGCAACAACCCGAAATTCATATAACGGCTATCACGGTATTGATCGAATGAAAAATTCCACCTGCCGGAAAAAGTGCCGGCCTCTATCTCTCCGCCTGCCTGGTAAATCTCTGTTGGTTTGCGCACAGTTATCATAAGTCTCCTTTCGGGACTGGTGGGGTTTTCTTCGCTATTCCATCCCTTCTTTGTAATTAAGATGTAAAAACCGCGAAAAAGTTTCAAAAAAGATCTTTCAGAGAAAGATTGAAAATAAGACAAAAATAAGATATATTAATATCAGGGAAGGTGAAATATGAAAAAAACCGGTTTTACCCTGATAGAACTCATTGTAGTCATCGCGATAATCGCTGTCCTGGCAGCTATTATCGCTCCCAACGCTTTCAAAGCGGTTGAAAAAGCAAAGATCGCCCACCTTATCGGAGATTTTAACGCAATCCGGACCGCCACACTTAATTATTATTCGGAAATAGGGTTTTGGCCGCCTGATGTATGCCCAAACGACGACCCTGGTTTTACCAGCCCAACCCCTCATAATGTGATAACCGGAGGAGCTCCCGGCTGCCTGGGCCCCTATGGATTACCCGCTAATTGGCAGGCAATAGCCAATAATAACTGGGACGGCCCGTATCTGGAAAAGTATCCGGCGGCAAACCCATGGGGCGGCAGCTATGATTTCGAAAACTGGGACACAGATCTGGCGCTTCCCGACCCAAGGGGCATTTATATCACTGTAAGGGGATTGTCGCGCGGCGTAATAGACCACCTCAAGAATATGGGGGATAAATTTCCTTTTTCTATCAGCGAAACCGTACGCTGGACAGACACTATCACAAGCAAAATGGTCGACTTGGTGAATAATTAATGTTAATTCCTTCTTGCCGGTTTACCAATAGAAGTTTATGTTTTACGATTATGCTCTTTAGCCTGGCCGCGATGGCGGGTTGCCAGGCCTTTGAGTCTCCCGTCCAAAGAGATGAACAGCGGATGCGGAATTTATTCGCCATCCCGAAAACAGCCCAACTTATTTCCCTGAAAGCTTCGCCTGCGCAAAGCGGCACGTTTGGCCGCGAAGGATTGCGCGTTTTCGCCGTTTTTCAGCTAAACGCTGATCAATCGGCCAAGTTCCGCGAATCGGCTGAAAAATTGAAATGGGCGCCCTTACCTGTTTCTCAAAAAATCCGCCAATTTAAAAATCCTCCGATTGAGTTATCGCAGTTCAACGAAAACGGAATTTATCTCTGCAAGGTGGTCACCGGACAATACATACGCCACAAGTATAGCGAAGAAACTATCGACGCCGCGAACGCCCCCGGGGAATTTACAGCCTATTATATCGGCATATTAGACTTTAACACCCACAGGCTGTATACGGTTTATAAATCGTATTACTAAAAACTTTTGAAGAAATTCGGCAGGCTTTATTTTTTCAGGATGATATCATCGATAATCGCGTCTTCGCCGTCGCAGGCGGGAGAAGTGGTCTGGCTGAGCCGGACACTGCCCGCGCCATGGTTCTCAAGCCTTAAGATCACGGTTTGCTTTTTGTAGCGCGACAAATCCACGGTCACCGTACTCCATTCTCCGCTGTAAATTTTCTCATACACTGTTTCCTGCCCGGCCGGCCCTTTTACAATCACTTTTAACAAACCATCGCTCCAGGATTTATCCAATTCGCTATATACCGCGCTATGGCGTAAAAACTGTAAAGTTATCTTATCCCAATCAGGCAGAAGGACTTTCTTTTCTATCCAACTCGTCTTATCCCCTCCCCAATTACAGGCAGGGATCACGGCAACGCCTTTTCTCCCGAAACTCTCCGCTTCCCAATAAGCGTCAGAATCCCAGTTTTCGGAACAGCCGGAGATCCAGCCGTTAAGATCACTATCAAACATCCACTCAGTACCCGTATCGGCGGGTTCCCTGGCCGCGTCTTTAACGGGAGCCGCGTATTGCCTGTCCTCTTTCGGTTTTGCTTCGAGGGCGTCGGCAGATTTAAGGGTCAACGCGAAAATTTCTGAAAAAGGGCGGTCGCTTATCCAGCTGTCAGTGACAAGTATATCCCTTAACGGCTCCAAAGGGCGCGGATTGGCAAAACTTATATGAAAAATGCTGCAGTCTTTGCGCACCGGGTTACTGCCGAGGGATTTTATCCTGGCGCCTTCCTTGGACCACTCCCCGGGGCCAAGGCGGAACCAATCCCAGAAAACGGGCACGGACAGTGATCTATACGCTCCGTCCTGATAAGCGAAGATAACGGTAATAACCGCGTAAAAATACCTGTCCCCGTATAAACGCAACAGCTCATCATGTTCGTAAATATTGCCGTAATTGCCTCCGGAGAGGAAATGCAATTCCTCCACTTTCATCCCGGGCCGTATCGGCACAACGAATAAATTATTGCCTTCGAGGTTTATCCGGCCATAATCTCTCCAGCCGTCCGCCCCGCGCACAAGAAAATCAACGCCGTCGTATTTTAAGTATTTACTGGCGAATTTATTCGCTCCCGCTCCGGCGGCGCTGAAATTATCCCGAGAATTCTTGGTAAGAAAATAAAAATTACCCTGTTTTTCCCAAAGCGCGGCCGCCCATAAAACCTGTACGGGGAACAAAACCATGAACGCGGAGCATAAGATTTTTTTCATTATTCTCCTATTCTTCCAAAATCCCTGTTTTACAGACCCGGGCGAACAAATCAGCGCTTTGCCTGACGGTCCTTTTATAGGTATTATAATCCACATCGATCAACCCGAACCTGGGGCCAAAACCCTTGTCCCATTCAAAATTATCTATAAGCGACCAGTAAAGATAACCCCGGACATTAACGCCTTTTTCCAGGGCAAGGTGGATACTTTTTAAGTGCGCGCGAATATAATCCCAGCGTTCACCGTCATCCCGCGTGCAGATGCCGTTTTCCGTAATAATAACCGGCAAGGCATATGGCTTTAGTTTAAGCAGCACATCGCCTAAACCTTCGGGATAAATATCCCAGCCCAGGGAATTTTTCTTAACCGGATGATGATTACGGTCGCAGACATCCGTAAGAAAATTGGCGGCCCCCCAATTTTTAAGATGGACCAATTGCCGCGAATAATAATTGACGCCGACGAAATCCATGGCTTTATGGCGCGCTATCGCGTCGAGAAACCCCAGCTTAAACAATTTATTCCTGAGGCTGGCGGCAAAACGGCTCTTCGCGTCCTGCGCGCAGGGCACAAATGCCTGTGTATACTGGGAAATACCTACAAAAGGCTTAACAAGCTTTAACTCTTTGTAAATATTATGTATGAGCCGGTAGGCTTTGACATGCCCCAATAAAAGGTTGCCTTCCACTGCCCTGGCTTGCAGCAATGATTTTTTCTGCGGGGGCCATGCCCCGAAAAGATAGGCATGGGAAATATATATCGTGGGTTCATTGATAGTGATCCAATAGCGGACATGTTTTGCCAAAGCCCTGACTACAAAATCACAATAACGCTTGAAATAAGAGGCCGAACGCTTTTTCTCCCAGCCGCCTGCTTTAGCCAGCCAAACAGGATTGGTAAAATGATG
>JAQULD010000103.1 GCA_028719045.1 Candidatus Omnitrophota bacterium
GGTAGTATTACCCAAAGCATCCAGGGCATCGGTCCTTTTCCTGACCTCAGGGTCAAGATGCGACATCTCGGCATTCCCGCCGGCGTTATCGGCAACCGGCCCATAGGCGTCGGTAGCCAGAGTTATACCTAAAGTCGAAAGCATTCCTACCGCGGAAATCGCTATGCCGTAAAGGCCGGCATTGAAATCCTGCGCGCCTCCGGACAAAAAGTAACTTGCCAATATCGCGGCCCCTACCACTATTACAGGAATCGCCGTAGACATCATTCCGACCGCTAAACCTCCGATAATTACCGTTGCCGGGCCGGTCAAAGACTGGGAAGCTATGAATTTTGTGGGTTTAAAACTGCTGGAAGTATAATATTCGGTGACTAATCCTATGATCACGCCCGCAACAAGACCAGCGAGTACCGACCAGTAAACACCTATGTGCTGCATGCCCAAACTATATTTTACCAGAAAAAAAGATATTACCGCTACGAGCAAAGAGCTGGTAAAGACTCCTTTTCTAAGCGCAGCCAGCAAAACTGACTGGCTTGCCTCTTCCTTGCTTTTGACAAAAAAAGTACCTAAAACAGACGCTACCACTCCGACCGCGGCCATAACCATCGGCACAGTCACCCCGGCAATACCTAAACCGGCGGCCACACCCAAAGCTGAAGTAGCGACAATCGAACCGACATAGGATTCATATAAATCCGCGCCCATTCCCGCAACATCACCCACGTTGTCACCCACGTTATCCGCGATAACCGCGGGATTACGAGGGTCGTCTTCGGGAATACCGGCTTCAATTTTACCTACGAGGTCGGCGCCGACGTCGGCGGCTTTGGTAAAGATACCTCCTCCGACACGGGCAAATAATGCCTGGGAGCTGGCTCCCATGCCGAAGCAAAGCATGGTAGAAGTTATTGCGGTAATCTTATCTCCTCCTAAAGGAATAGAGTGGCAGGAATAATACCAGTTAAGAAAATAATACCAAATGCTAAGATCAAGAAGACCAAGGCCGACCACAGTAAGCCCCATTACCGCGCCGCTTGAAAATGCCACCCGCAGGCCGGAATTAAGGCTTTTCATGGCCGCGGCGGCTGTACGGTTTGAAGCGAGCGTAGCCGTATTCATGCCTATGAACCCGGACAAACCGGAGAAGAATCCTCCGGATAAGAACGCGAAAGGCACAAAAATAACCAGATATTTATTAAAAGCTAATATCAATAGGATGAAAAAAACCGCGATAAAAAACAACAAAACCCCTAAATACTGTCTTTTTAGATAGGCCTTGGCCCCCACTCTTACCGCCAAAGCTATTTCCTGCATCCTGGCAGTCCCCGGGTCCTGCCTGGTAACGAAAAAGAAAAGGTACGCCGCGAAAGTAAGCGCGATTATCGAACCCACCGGCGCCAGCCACAGCAAATCAATGTTCTGCATGAATCCCTCCCTTTTTTTTAATTCTTTTTATTATAGTATGCACGCAACAAAAGTCAAAATATATTACCTCAGCTTTTTCTCTTCGTTCTTTACCACTTTTCCTTCCACGTCGATAACATTATCTCTTTGTTTCATGACACCGGCCACTCTCCTCGTAATGATAAAAGAGTTAATTATAAGAATTATTATGAGTACACCCTCGGTAAAAAGCCAGGCCTTAAAGTTAAAAAACATCCAGCCGAATAACAGATTGGATATTATCAAGAAAAGCACAAGGCATCCGGCGCCGCTGAACAAAAATACTGATTGAATAGGAGTTGTTTTTTGCATATTTTATTTAAGGTTTAGTGGAATTGCGGCTTACTCCCTGAGCAAAACCAGGATAGCCGAATGAGGGACTATAAGATATTTTTTGCCTTCATATTCTATGTCGATGGCTGCGCTTCTTAAAAAAATACAAAAATCACCTTCTTTTGCCTGAAGGGGAAAATACTTACCGTCAACTTTAGGGGCTTCCCACGGTTCTATTTCCAAAGAGGCGGGGTCAGGTATCGGGTATCCCGGCCCGGCCTTTACTATGGTGCCGCTCTGGATTTTTTCTTTTTCTTTAACTCCCTGCGGCAGATAAAGTCCGGTGTCGGTACGGTCATGGCCCTGATCAGGTTCGATTATGACCCTGTCGCCCACGACGATCAATTCCTTCCCCATTTCATCAACCTCTCTCAAAAATTAAAGCGGTTACTTACAAAGAATCACTGGCAACCCGGATCACTTCTTCAAAAGTGGTTATCCCTTTTAAGACCTTTTCAAACCCATCCTGCTGGAGTGTCCTCATGCCTGAAGAAAGCGCCTTTGCTTTGATCTCGGTAGTCGGCCGTTTACCTGCTATAAGCTCCCTTAAAGAATCATCTATAACCATCAGTTCGAAAATTCCTATACGCCCCTTAAACCCGGTATGCCTGCAGGCAAGGCAGCCTTTACCCCTGTACAAAGGGATCTTTTCATTCTTGTCCAATCCAAGCTTCGCGTATACTTCGTCTTGAGGCTGGTATTTCTCTTTGCAATGCGGACAGATGGTCCTGACCAGGCGCTGCGCTAAAACACAGATTAAACTCGAAGATATCAGAAATGGCTCGATACCCATATCAACGAGCCTGGTTATGGCTCCCGCCGCGTCGTTAGTATGCAGTGTAGAAAGCAGTAAATGTCCGGTAAGCGCCGCGCGCACGGCGATCTGGGCGGTTTCCAAATCCCTGATTTCACCTACCATTATGATATCCGGGTCCTGCCGCAAAATGGATTTTAGGCCGTTAGCGAACGTAAAATCTATTTCAGAATTCACTTCCCCCTGGTTAATGCCCTCCAGGAGGTATTCACGCGGATCTTCCAATGTCACTATGTTCTTTTCATTGGAATTAAGCTTTACCAAAGAAGAATATAATGTGGAGGTTTTACCGCTTCCGGTGGGGCCGGTAACCAAGATCATACCGTAAGGCCTGACAACCAAAGATTCGTAAACCTTCTGGATATCCGCCGAAAATCCGATTTTTTCCATGGTAAGGAACGCGGTAGCCCGGTCTAAAATACGGACCACCACTTTTTCCCCGAAAGCGACCGGAAAAGTGGAAATGCGCAGGTCTACTTCCCTTTCTTCCAGCCGGACGCGGAATCTGCCGTCCTGGGGCTTACGCCTTTCGGTTATATCGAGTCCGGAAACCACCTTTATCCTGGGGATAACCGGCAGCTCAAGGCCGCGGGGAAAACTGACCAAAGGATGCAAAACACCGTCTATCCTGAGACGCACAAGCACCTTGTCCTCCTCAGGCTCTATGTGGATATCGCTCGCGTTATCTTTTAATGCCTGGGCGATGATCAGGTTTACCAGTTTTATTACCGGAGGCTCTTCAGCGATCCTCTGGAGTTTTACAAGGTCAAGCTTTTCTTCCTGGAGAAAACCAATTCCCGTCTTAAGCAGGTTCTCAACAATTTCCTCGATGGAATTGCTGACATTATAATACTGCTCGATCGCTTTTAGGATATCGGCTTCTTCAGCTTTGACCACCTGGATATTTATGCCTCCGGTGATAGCCCTGATCTCGTCCAAAGCCATAAAATCCGAAGGGTTAGCCATCGCCAAGGTAACGGTATCGCGCACCTTAAAAATAGGGATGACTTTATATTTCTTGGCTAAATTCTCCGGCAAAGAATTTACAGTTTCAGAATCTATAAGATAATTATTCAGGTTTACCGCGGGTATATTACGGTTTATATGGGCCATTTATCCTCCCGTTAATTCTTTGATCTTTTCCAGGATTTCTTTCGCTTCAAAAGGCTTGGTTAAATAACAGTCAGCCCCCACCTTTTGCCCCCAATCCTTATCGTCTTTCTGGCTTTTAGCGGTAAGCATTATAATAGGTATTGCCCGGTAATTCTGGTCGAACTTTAAAAGACGGCAGACCTGATAACCGTCCATGCCGGGCAGCATTAGATCGAGGATGATTAGATCAGGATGTTCGGATTTCGCTTTCTCATACCCGGAATTTCCGTCCCCGGCGGTACATACCTCATAACCACTGGCTTCGAGCCGGATTTTAAGCAGGCTGACAATATCAGCTTCGTCATCAACCACCAAAATTTTCTTTTTTTCACCGCTCATATCTTCTTAACCTCCTTGCGTTGAATATTCCTCTGGCTTAAAAAAGTTTATTTATTGCGAGGGCGCCGCTAACGGCAGGGTAAAACTGAATTTACTGCCTCTTCCCAATTCGCTTTCAGCCCAGATCTTGCCGCCGTGTTTCTCAACAATACCTTTAGAAATAGGAAGGCCCAGCCCCGTTCCTTTGGCTTTTACCTGCCCGTCCTGGCTCTTTACCTGATAAAATTTATCGAATATCTTGGTCAACTCGTCTTGAGGCACGCCCAAACCGCTGTCCTTGACTTCTATTGTAACACAATCCGTATTTTTTGAAGCGTTAACCGTGATCTTTCCCCCTGCGGGGGTGAATTTCAAGGCATTCCCCAAAAGATTGGTGATGACCTGGGTGATCTTATCAGGGTCGGCCTCTATCCAGGGAAGACCATTGGCAAAAGAAACGCTAAGCGTTAAATTCTTTTCTTTCGCTGATTCCTGAAACAGGCCTGCCGCTTCATTTATAAGCGCGGCAATATCGATGGATTTCTTGTTTAGCAAAATCTTCCCCGCTTCTATGCGCGAAATATCCAGGAGGTCGGAAATCAAACGGTTCAACCGGTCAATGTTGCGTTTTATGATCAACAAGCTTTCTTTCTGAACAGGGTTAAGTTCTCCGGTTATGCCGTCAAGGATATTATCGGTTGAGCCTTTTATCGCCGCCATGGGAGTGCGCAACTCATGGGAAACCAGAGAAACAAATTCATTCTTCATCTGATCTATCTCTCTTTCCTTGGTCACATCCCTTAACGCCATTGAAATTCCGAGAGGCTTTCCTGAGACATCACGGATATATACCGCTTCTATGCGTATAGTCCTGGTATAGGGGCTGTCCAAATGATATTCCTTTGACCACGCCGCGTTTTCCCCGGTTTTTATCTCCTCAATGGAAGAAAGCAGGCCAAACCCGCTCATGCATTTAAGTAAGACCTCCGTGCTTAATATCTTCTCATAATAACCGAGCATATCCCTGGCGACAGGATTGATAATTACCAGCTCGTCTTTTTCATCAAGCATGACGACGCCTTCAGACATCCTTTCCACCATTATCTTCATCTTGCTCTTTTCACCGGCCAATACGATCTGCA
>JAQULD010000104.1 GCA_028719045.1 Candidatus Omnitrophota bacterium
TTCGGAAAAGGGATAGCCAGGTATTTCATGGTCCCCTATAACAACAAATTCTGGACTGTTTCCACTAAAAAATTGACCCGGGAATGGGTGGACGGGTTTATCCCGGTGCCCAGCCTCCAGCAGGTAGTAGAAGGGGGGATAGGCAGGAATAATAATCAGTTCGGCTACAATATCCATTTCTGGTACCCGAAAAGCGGCGGGATTTCGAGCGTTCCGTCCGCTTTAGCCAGAGGAGTTAAAAATATCCGTATAAACCGTGAAGCTACCGGGATTGACCTTAAGAAGAAACGGATAAAAATCAATTCATCGGGCTGGGAGGATTTTGATACGCTGGTTTCCACCATACCTCTTCCGGAATTATCAGGGCTTATCGTTGACCTTCCCTCTCACGTAAGCAAAGCGCTGGGGAAACTGCGCTGGAATTCCATTCTGAACCTTAACTTAGGCCTTGCGTCAGGGGACATGGGCCAGGGCCACTGGGTTTATTTCCCTCAGAAAAATATTTCTTTTTTTCGCGTCGGGTTTCCGCATAATTTCTCTTCTAATGTCACCCCTTCCGGTAAAAGCTCTTTATACGCCGAGGTTTCTTATTCCAGTTTCCGCCCGATCAATAAAGACAGGATTGCCGGACGGATCCTTAAGGACCTGAAAATCACAGGCATCATACGCCAAAAAGATAAGATATGTGCCAGTGACCTAAACGATATAAAATACGGTTATCCCATCTATGACGCGCAATATAAGCTCGCCCGGCAGACAGCTGTCCAGTATCTTTTATCAAAAAACCTTATCCCGTGCGGCCGCTACGGGTCCTGGCGTTATATGTCCATGGAAGACGTGATTCTTGAAGCGAGGGACGTGTCTCATTACCTATTGAATAAACATGCTTAATAGAATAACTTTATTTTATACTCACAGGGAAATTTTGAAAAACCTGGTCATTAAGAACATAAAAACGAGATATGCCGGTTCTGCGCTTGGCATGCTCTGGGTTATTATCAATCCATTGCTGCTTTCGGTAGTTGTCGCGTTCATTTTCACTGAGATCATAAAAGTAAATATACCGCATTTTTATCTGTTTGTTATCTCAGGGATGCTGCCCTGGTCTTTTTTCTCGAATTCCCTGCAGGAAGCCGATACTTCTATCGTGGCCAACGCAGCGCTGCTTAGGCAATTTTCACTTCCCAGGGAATTTATTCCTCTGTCCTCGGTGATCGCTAATTTCTTTATTTTTTTGTCCGGGCTTGTGATCGTGCTGGCCATTGTTTTGGCGGTGAATTTTAAAGCGGCCCTGATTTTGCCTGTCCTGGCGGCGGTTTTAATCCTGCATTTGATCTTTACCGCCGGTCTTGCCCTGCTTTTGTCAAGCGTGTATGTTTATTTAAGGGACTTGGGGCAATTTCTCGGTGTATTGTTAATGTTCTGGCTGTGGCTGACGCCTGTATTCTATTCCCTCCAAATGGTCCCCGGAAAATATCATCTATTGTTCAGGTTTAACCCCCTGACCCCATATATAGATCTTTACAGGAGCGTCCTTTTTGATCCCGCATTGTTTTGTCCGCGCGATTTGCTCGTTACTTTTGTTTTGTCGCTCGCGTCGTTTTTTCTGGGGTATTTAACATTTTTGAAAAAAGAATCCGGATTCTTAAAGGCGGTATAATAAATGAATAAAACAGCCGTTGAATTTCATAATGTTTCTGAGAATTACGATATTGAGGTTATTCGTGATGGAAAGTCTTCCTGGGACAAACTGCCTGCTTTACAGGACATTTCCCTTGCTATAAAAGGCGGGGAGTCCGTGGCTGTAATCGGGCCTAACGGAGCCGGTAAAACCACGCTGCTTAAGATTATAGCCGGCCTTCTAAAACCCGACAGCGGAGAAGCGAAGATCTCCGGAAGGGTTGGCAGCCTTTTAGAGCTGGGAGTGGGGTTTCATCCTGAGCTGACCGGGAAAGATAATCTTTTATTGAACGCGAGCCTCTATAATTTCAGCCGGGAAGAGATCAACCAAAGGTTGCAGAAAATCCTGGATTTTTCCGGGATCGGTAAATTTATCGATTCTCCGGTTAAATGTTTTTCGCAAGGCATGTATGTGAGGCTTGCTTTCAGCCTTGCTATACACGTGGACCCGGATATCCTTTTGATAGATGATTGCCTGGCGGTAGGGGACGAGGATTTTCAGCTGAAGTGCATTGACAAGGCCCTGGAATTCAAGGAAAAAGGCAAGGCCATCATATTTGTCACTCACGACATGAGCCTGGCCGGTGAAGTATGCTAGCGGGGGATATTCTTAAGGGGCGGTAAGATTCTAATAGACGGCTCTGTGGAAGAAGCGATCGCGAGTTACACCGCCCCCCTGGTCATAGACAAAGAAAAACACAGGTACTTAAGCGCTAAAAAGGAAAATGAGGAAAAAGCCCGCAGAGAGGAAGAAAGAAAAAAGGAAGAGGAAAGGATAGAGCTCGATGCCCGTGAAAGAAAACAAAGGATAGAAGAAAAACAAAGGTTGGAAGACGAAAGAAGAGAATTTGAACACGGCCCTGTAAAGATCATATTCGATTCCGGCAGAATCAGGATCTATTACAATGGAAAAGAAATGACCTCTGAACTTGGGCTGCATTCTATTTTTACGGGCGAAGACGGGCTTGAATACAGCTCTAACAGCGCGGCCAGAAGGGTCAGGAAGCTTTCCGGCACGGAAAGGGTTTGTTTTTTTAAATGGCATAATGGCCTTAAGCTTTTTCAGGTCTGGAAAATAAAGATCGCGGGCGGCGTTATTGACCTGGAAATTACCATGCAGCAGAGGGACAACCGTTTTACGCGGAATGAACGCGTTGAACTTGCCTTAATAAGCTGCGGGGAAGCGCTTCCCCACGGTTCTAACGGTTGGAATAATAAAGCGCGCAAATTGGCGCTGCCGGGCGAGCATCCGGTAGCTTTCCATTCCACTAATCCGGAACAGGTCTCAGGAATAAATAAAAATACGGGAAAAGGGGTGGCGCTTTATTTTTTGAGCGTTCCCGGAAGAAAGCACTACGCTCTTTCGGGTAAAAAATTGAGGTATACTTATTTTCAAGGCAGTATCGACTTAAACGCGCAAAACTTTAGCCCCGATGTAAATCCATCTTCCAAGTCCTGCCTTAAATCAGGCGATTTGAATCTTCTGTTTGAGAACGGCAGCTTGCAGCTGCTTTGGAAAGATAAGCCCGTTACTAAAGGGCTTGGCGCCTACACTTCGATCTGTTCGCGCGGCGTCTGGTACGATTCCTCCCAGGCGATCTGGGAAATAAAACAGGCGGGGACCGGTAGAATTGTGGCAGAGGGGTTTTGGCCTTGGCTGACCGTTTCCCAACGCTGGGAACTTAACCTGAAAGAAGGAAACTGCTTTTCCTGGGATATTGAAATGGAAGTGTATAGGAAAACCAGGCTTGATATCGAAGAGGCGGTTATAATGCTGAGCGAAGAATACAAGGACTGGTTCGCCGGCAATAAAACAGGAGCGTTCGCCGAAGAATTTATAAGCAATGATCTGTTCAGGTATTGCATCTGGAACGGCAGGGCGGATGGTAAGACTTCTGTCGGAGTAAAAGCTTCGCACCTGCCGCGGGTGGAATTCTCTTCGGAGCCCAGGGAAGAGACAGGCCTTATGATCGAGAACTCAGCGCATATCTACAATACCAAATCGCGCCTGTTGCACTGTATAAAAATAAAAGGAGAAGGTGAAAAAGACCATGAACCGGGTAAATTCAGTTTTTTTAAGGGCAGTATAACTGTAAGGGAGGAGGCAGAATGAGGACAGCGAGCTTTTTAAAATATCTGACATATGGCGTGTTGGTTTCCGGTGTAATCCTGGCGGCTAAATTTTCGGCATTATTCAGCCTGAAGTTCTGGATGATTATTTTCTTTAGCGTCCTTATTTGGCTCCTGGTCAGGATCATCGCCAATCTCGCCCAGATCGTTTACGATATAAAAGCCGAAATCATACGTTCCTTAAGCAATATCGAGCGCGGTATTTATCATTCCAATTCCATCGCTAACGAAATTAAGGATTTAATCGAATCTGACAAGGAAGAAAGCAATAAATGAAGATCGTTCTGGTAAACCTTCCATGGAAAAAAAGCGGTTTTTGGGGCGTTAGGGCCGGTTCCCGTTGGCCGCATATTAAAGGGCCTCTGGAGAAGAATTATTCCCCTTTTCCCTTTTTTCTGGCTTACGCCGCCGCGTTGCTTATAAAAGAGGGTTTTCAGGTTAAGCTTATTGACGCTCTCGCGGAGGAACTTCCCGCGCCGTTGTTCTTAAAACGGGTTTTGGATGAAAAACCGGATTTGCTCGTGGCGGAAACTTCCACGCCGTCATTAGAGAATGACCTGGAGATATTGGCGCGGCTTCCTAAGGGGCTGCCTGTTGTTTTATGCGGCCCGGAAGCCAACATCAGGACCGCAGGATTTTTTGACAGGAACAAATTTGTCGATTATGTCCTTGTCGGAGAGTATGAATATACACTGCTGGAATTAGCGAAAAAGCTGGAAAAGAAAGAATCTCCGGCTAATACGCTTGGGTTGATATACAGGGATAAGGGGGCGTTAAAGATTAACCCGCTGCGCCCTTTGATCGAAGACCTGGATATCATGCCTTTTCCCTTAAGGGAAGGGCTGGCGATGGAGAAATACAATGATAACCCGGGCGGCATACCTGTTCCCAGCGTTCAGATGTGGGCTTCCCGCGGATGCCCTTATCAATGCTTATTTTGCCTTTGGCCGCAGCTGATGTATAGAAAAGGAAGATACAGGGCGAGAAATGTGGCGAACGTCGTTGATGAAATGGAATACCTGGTAAAAATGAAGAATTTTAAATCCGTTTATTTCGACGATGATACCGCGAATATCGGAAAATTAAGGATGCTTGAATTCGCCAAAGAAATAAAGCGGCGCCAGATAAACGTGCCCTGGGCAATGATGGCAAGGCCCGACCTTATGGACAAGGAGATATTGGAGAGCCTGAGATCGGCGGGGTTGTACGCTGTCAAATACGGGGTTGAGTCATCTGACCAGAACCTTCTGGACGGGATAAACAAGAACATGGATATCCGTAAGACCAGGAGGGTCATCGAAATAACAAAATCTTTGGGTATAAAGACCCATTTAACGTTCACTTT
>JAQULD010000105.1 GCA_028719045.1 Candidatus Omnitrophota bacterium
GGCTGAACAACCTTTTGGAAGAATTAAAGATCGCCCACCTATCCAAGAGCAAAGCTTATAATCTTTCGGGAGGCGAAAGAAGGCGACTTGAGATCACACGGGCGCTGGTTACCAACCCTTCTTTTATACTCCTGGATGAACCGTTTTCCGGCATAGACCCCATTATAGTAAATGAGGCCCAGGAAATCATTAAGGACTTGAGAAGAAAAGGCCTGGGGATACTGCTTACCGACCATAATGTGCGAGAGACCCTTTCCATAACGGACAGGGCTTATTTAATTGCCGATGGGAAGATCCTTATTTCCGGCACCGCGGCAGAACTTATTAACAATCCTAAAGCGAGAGAGATATATTTAGGCGAAAAATTCAGAATGTGAGGATGAAATGAAAACAGAGTTAAAAAAGCTGGATAACAATAAACGGCAGATAAACATTGAACTACCCGCGGAAACAGTAAAAAATAAATTCGAAGAGGTCTTTAAGAAGATCGGGGAAAAAGCGAAGGTGCCGGGTTTTAGGCCGGGCCACGTGCCGAAAGATATCCTGGAAAAGCATTTTACCCCCGAAGCTAACCAGCAGGTGCTTAATGAATTAATTCCCGACGCCTACAATCAGGCGGTGGAGAAAGAAAAACTCGAAGTCCTGGAAGTGCCCAAGATTCTGGATGTAAAACTCGAGAGGGCGAGCCTTTCATTTAAGGCGGAAGTGGAAGTCATGCCTGAAATCACGGTGAAAAATTACAAAGGCCTTAAAATAAATTTCCAGAAGGCGGCTGTGACCGCGGATGAGGTAAAACGCCATATAGACTCTTTTAAAGAGTCGCGTAAAATCGACACCCTGGATGAAAAATTAGCCAGGACCCTGGGTTATCCGGACGTGGCGGAACTGGAAAAGGCCGTGGAGAGGCAGCTTTTCATGCAGAAAGAAAATCAGGAACGCCAGAAAATAGAAAATCAGGTGCTCGATCAGTTGAATAAAGGCCTTGATTTCCCGCTTCCCAATCCTTTGGTCGAAAAGCAGCTTCAGGACCTCTTAAGGCGCGCGAAAATCGAACTGGCCATGAAGGGTTTCCCCAAAGATAAGATCGAAGAGCAGGAAAAAACAATGATCGCGGAATTAGAGCCGGAAGCCAAAAAACAGGTAAAAACCTATCTCATACTTTCCACTATTGCTAAAAAGGAAAATATTACCCAGGATGATCATATGCCGGCGCATGTGATGGAATTTTTGTTCAAGGAAGGCGATTGGAATATAACTTAAGCACCCGCGTTTATGTGGAACATTACGCGTGTGTTGTCTTGGTAGACAAGGAGGTGTGTTATGAATGAAAGAAATCAGCTTTTAGTGCCCATGGTCGTTGAACAGACTGCGCGCGGTTATGAACGCGCCTACGATATCTATTCGCGTCTTTTAAAAGACCGCATAGTGTTCATCGGCACGCCCATAGACGATTATGTGGCAAACCTTGTTATCGCCCAGATGCTTTTCTTGCAGATGGAAGATTCTGCAAAAGAGATAAGCCTTTATATCAATACCCCCGGAGGCTCGGTGACCGCGGGGCTGGCGATATACGATACCATTCAGTTCGTAAAGCCGGATGTAGCTACTTATTGCGTCGGCCAGGCTGCCAGCATGGGGGCGCTGCTTTTGACCGCGGGGACAAAAGGCAAACGTTTCGCGCTTCCGAATTCGCGCATGATGATCCATCAGCCCTGGGGAGGGATACAGGGAGCGGCGGAAGATATTTCGCGCCACGCCAAAGAGATACTTAACCTTCGCGAGAAACTTAATCAAATCCTGGGTAAACATACAGGGCAAACACTGGAGAAAATCGCCAAGGATACGGACAGGGATTATTTCATGTCCAGCCAGGAAGCCAAAGATTACGGTTTGATTGATGAAGTTGTAGTGCATATGAAAAAATAGGGAAAAATTAATAACATAGCACCGGCGCTTATGTGGAGCATTGCGCCGGTGTCAAACTGGTGTTTGAGGAGGTTAAAAATGAGAAAAAATTATTTACTTACCCCGGGACCGACGCCGCTTCCGCCTCAGGTATGCGAAGCGATGGCACGGCCTATAATCCATCACCGCACGCCGCAGTTCCAGTTGGTATTAAAAGAAGCCCACGAAGGGTTGAAATATGTTTTTCAGACCAGTAATGAAGTCTTTATTTTAGCTTCTTCAGGCACCGGAGCGATGGAAGCCGCGGTGGCGAATCTTTTATCGGCGGGAGATACTTGCCTTACTATTCAGGGAGGTAAATTCGGCGAAAGATGGACTGAGGTCTGCAAGAGCTATGGCATAAATGCCGAGGTCGTCAGCGTAGAGTGGGGCAAGGCGATTGACGCAAAAGAGATTGAAAAGCGCCTTAAGGCAAACCCGAAAATAAAAGCCGTGTTCTCCACTCTTTGCGAAACCTCTACCGGCGTAGCCAATGATATCGAAGCTCTGGGTAAAGTCCTGAAGGAAACCGCGGCGGTACTGGTGGTCGACGCTATAAGCGGCCTGGGCGCGATAGATTTAAAAACCGACGCCTGGTTTTGCGATGTGGTGGTTTCCGGTTCGCAAAAAGGCCTTATGCTTCCTCCGGGGCTCGGGTTTATTTCTGTAAGCCCTAAAGCCTGGAAATTAGTCGAGGCGTCAAAATCCCCCAGGTATTATTTTGACCTGAGGAAAGCGAAAAAAGCTTATGAAAAAACGGATACCCCTTTTACTCCCGCGATAAGCTTAGTAATCGCGTTAAACGAAGCTTTGAAAATAATGAAACAGGACGGCCTGGAGAATATTTTTCTGCGCCATAAGAAAATGGCGGATGCTACGCGCGCCGCGATGAAAGGGTTGGGTTTAAAACTTTTTGCCCCTACCGCCGCGTCTGACGTGGTAACCGCGGTCTGTCTCCCCGAGGGCCTAGACGGGGAAAAATTGGTGAAGACCATGCGTGATACGTACGGAGTTACTATCGCCGGCGGCCAGGATGCGCTAAAGGGTAAAGTTATTAGAATCGCGCATATGGGTTATATTGAAGAATTCGATATTATTACCGGCATTTCCTGCCTGGAAAAAGTTTTACAGCAGATGGGTTATAAATTCGAGCTTGGCGCAGGAGTTGCTGCGGCGCAGGCGATATTCCTGAAATAGCGGAGGTTAAAATGAAAATACTGGTCAGTGACGCGTTATCCGAAGAGGGTTTGAAGATCCTCAGGGAAAACAAGGATTTTTTAGTTGATGTAAAAACCGGGTTGAAGCCGGAAGAATTAAAGGAAATAATAAAGGACTACGATGCGCTTATCGTAAGGAGCGCTACCAAAGCGAATAAAGATCTTATAAATGCCGCTTCAAAATTAAAGGTGATCGGCCGGGCCGGAGTGGGGCTGGATAACGTGGACCTGGCGGTTGCTACCGAACGCGGCATAGTGGTCATGAATACCCCGGCGGGCAATACGATCTCCACCTGCGAGCATACCTTCAGCCTCATACTTTCGGTCGCCCGCAGCATACCGCAGGCGAACGAATCCACAAAAAAAGGCGAATGGAAGCGTTCCAAATATATGGGGGTGGAACTTTATAATAAAACCTTAGGGATAATAGGATTGGGAAGGATAGGCACGGAAGTCGCTAAACGCGCGTTTTCCTTCGGGATGAAAGTTGTGGCGTTCGACCCTTTTCTTAACCGCGAAGTGGCACGGGAATTAGGGATAGAAGCCGTAACACTCTCTGACCTGTTAAAAGCCGCTGATTTTATCACTGTGCATGTGCCTTTGTCCGCGGATACCAAGCATATGATATCCGATAAGGAATTTGACATGATGAAAAAAACCTGCCGTATCGTAAACTGCGCGAGGGGCGGGATTATCGATGAGGCTGCTTTGGCCAAGGCGATAAAAGAAGGAAAGATAGCCGGGGCGGCGCTTGACGTTTTTGAAAAAGAACCTCCCGATCCCGCGAATGAACTTTTAAAGCTGGATAATGTGGTGGTCAGCTGCCATTTGGGCGCTTCCACCGAGGAGGCCCAGGTAAACGTTGCTATTGAAGTAGCCGAATGCGTCAGGGATTATTTGCTGGGCAGGGGGATCAGGAACGCGGCTAATTATCCCAGTGTTGAAGCTGAACTTTATAAAGTTTTACAGCCCTATATAATAATGTCGGAAAGGCTCGGGAATTTTTCCAGCCAGATCATCGAGGGCGGGATCAAGGAAGTGGAGATCCGCTATACCGGAGAGATCACAAAATACGATACTACTTCTCTTACCATGGCGGTAATAAAAGGTTTGTTAAACCCGATACTCAAAGAAGCGGTCAATTTTATCAATGCCATCCCGCTTGCCAAGAGCCGCGGCATAAAGATAGAACAGATAAAAACATCGAGCGAAGAAGATTTTGTGAACCTGATCACTCTTAAGATCGTTACCGACAAAGAGACCAAACAGGTGGCTGCGACATTATCCCCGAAAAGAGAACCGAGGATAGTCAGGATCGATGATTTTTACGTCGAAGCTTCACCGTTCGGATATCTGATCGTGATGAAAAACTGGGATAAGCCGGGCATTATCGGCAACATCGGTTCGCTTATGGGAAAACATAAAATCAATATCGCCGCTATGACGTTTGGCCGCAAGGTCCAGGGGGGGGTCGCGGTAAGTATCTTGAATGTCGACAGCCCGATCTCGGCTGAGTTGGTGGAAGAAATAAAGAAAATAGAGAATATATTAGAAGTGAAGGTGATAAAGTTATGAAAAACAAATTTGGGTGTTTGAAATTTGCGCTTGGCGCTTATTTTGCCGTTTGCGCTTTGGGCCTTGTTATTCCTGCCGCCTATGCCAGGGATATCACGATACTGTATTCCGGGGAAACCCATAGTATGCTTTATCCCTGTAATTGCCCTTTTGAGCCTGACGGAGGAGTGGCGCGCAGGGCGACGCTGGCCAAGGAACTCAGGAAACAAAACCCGGACAGCCTGTTTTTGGATTCGGGAGGATTCTTTGGCGGCGGGCTCATGGATGAGTATACCCAGAATACGCAGCTGGATAAAGAACGGACGCTGGTAAACCTGAAGGCGATGAGCCTTATGAAATACGACGCGGTTACGCTTGGCGACGATGAATTGGATTTCGGCAGCGA
>JAQULD010000106.1 GCA_028719045.1 Candidatus Omnitrophota bacterium
TTCGGAGCTGAAAAAAAGAAAAATCTCCGCGGAAGGGAGTTTTATCGAGCCCAACAGGTACACCACGGTGAAAACCCGCATTAATGGATGCCACCAGCAGATGGTCAGGCTTGACTGGGAGCACGTGGAACCGCTGCCGAAAGAATTAAACCTCAGGATATTAAATTTTATCAAGAAAAATATCGGCCGGTTTGACGCGATCATCATCGAAGATTACGGCAAGGGCGTAATAAACATGGAGCTTTTGACGGAGCTTATTTCGCTTGCGCATGCGCGTAAGAAGGTCATCACGGTTGACCCTAAAGAAGACCATTTCCCGTTCTACCGTAAAGCCACTTCCATCACCCCGAACCGTAAAGAACTGGAAAACGCGATAAAAAATTTAAAGATAAAAGATACGGAAAATAAGTTTAAATTGAACAGTTACAGGCTGTTCTCGGATAAGGATATAGATACCGCGGCGGGGCAGATCCTGGAATACCTTGAACTTGAATCGATACTGGTAACCTTGGGCGAGCAGGGCATGCTTCTTTTTGAGAAGAACGGCCGAAGGACCCATATACCAACGGTCGCGCAGGAAGTCTTTGACGTCTCGGGCGCAGGCGATACCGTGATTTCCGCATTCACCCTGGGGCTGTGCAGCAAGGCTACTAAGCTTGAAGCGGCGTTAATAGCGAATTACGCGGCAGGCATCGTCGTAGGAAAAGTGGGCACGGCTACCACGAACAGAAAAGAGCTGGCCGAGAGATTAAGCAAGTAACCTAAAAGAAGATATGGATGTAATCGGAATAATACCGGCAAGATATTCATCCACCAGGTTTAGCGGCAAAGTACTGGCGGATATAAATGGCAAGCCCATGATCCAGCATGTTTGGGAACGGGCAAAGCAGGCGCTTATCCTGGATGATATTATTATTGCCTGCGACGATGAACGCGTGGCGTCCGTTGCCAGGGGGTTCGGAGCCAGGGTCGTGCTTACCGCCAAAGCGCATATCTCTGGCACAGACAGGATCATTGAAGTTATAAATCCCCTCGATGTGAAGGTCGTCGTGAATATCCAGGGGGATGAGCCTTTGATACATCCGGTCATGATCGATAATGCCGCGCAGGCGCTTTTGGATAACAGCGGTATTTCCATGGCGACCGTTATGAGAAAAATAGACGATCCCTCGCAGGTAAACGACCCCCACGTGGTAAAAGTCGTGGTGGATAAAAATAATTTCGCGCTGTATTTCTCCAGGTCCGCTATTCCCTATCACGCCGAGCATTCGGAAATAAAAAACCCTGTTTATTACAAACATATCGGCTTGTACGCCTATACAAAAGATTTTCTGTTCACTTATAAAAATTTACCGGTTTCATCCTTGGAAAAAGCGGAACGCCTTGAGCAGTTAAGGGTGCTGGAGGAAGGTTACCGGATAAAAGTAATAGAAACAAACTACGACACCATGGGGGTTGATACTCCCGAAGACCTGGAAAAGCTGAAGGAATATTTAAATAAATCGAAATGATAAAGCGGTTTAAACTTTACGCCGGCAGATGGCCAAAGAGATAAAAATAGGCAATATAAAAATAGGCGGTAAGAACCCTTTGGTCCTGATAGCCGGGCCCTGTGTCATCGAATCCGAAGAAAATTGCCTGGCGACCGCCGCGAGATTAAAGCTGATCTGCGCCAAGGCCGGGGTCCCATTCATTTTTAAGTCAAGTTTTGATAAGGCAAACCGCATGTCGATAGATTCTTACCGCGGTCCGGGGCTGGAAAAGGGATTAAAGATCCTGGCAAAAGTGAAAGAAAAATTTAAAATCCCCGTCCTTAGCGATGTACATTGTAAAGAGGATGTGGCCAGGGTAAAAGAGGTTTTGGATATTATCCAGATCCCGGCGTTGCTCTGCCGCCAGACAGATATAGTAGTCGCAGCCGCCAAAAGCGGAAAAGCCGTAAATATAAAGAAGGGGCAGTTTGTCGCTCCGCAGGATATGCTTCCGATTGTCAGGAAGGTGGAATCCACGGGCAACCGCAAGATCCTGATTACCGAGCGCGGAGCAAGCTTCGGCTACACTAACCTGGTGGCTGATTTAAGGAGCCTCGGGATAATGCGCGGGTTTGGTTATCCTGTTATCTACGACGCTACCCATAGTGTGCAGCTCCCGGGCGGAAAAGGTAATTCTTCCGGCGGGCAGCGCGAATTTGTCTCCGGGCTTTCCCGCGCGGCGGTCGCTTTTGGCTGCGACGGATTGTTCCTGGAAGTGCATATTTCTCCGGACAAGGCGCTCTGCGACGGGCCTAATATGATCGATTTAAAGGAATTGGAAAAATTGCTTGGGCAGGTAAAAAGCATAGAAAAAGCGTTACGAAAATGAATATTCTAAAACGGGCCAAACAAGTACTGGATATTGAATCCGAAGCGATCTGCCAGCTAAAGCCTAAGATAGGCAGCGGTTTTAAACAGGCGTTGAATATCGTCCTCAAATCGCGCGGAAGGATAGTGGTCAGCGGCGTAGGAAAGACCGGGATCATCGCGCAGAAACTTTCAGCGACCCTGGCTTCCACCGGCACCCCGAGCCTGTACCTGCATTCCGCGGAAGCGGTCCACGGTGACCTGGGAAGGGTGACGGGCGATGACGTGGTAATAATAATTTCAAACAGCGGGCAGACCGAAGAGATCAAGCAGCTTATGCCGATATTGAAAAAAATCGGTTCGAAGATAATCGCTTTGACCGGGAATAAAAAGTCGGTGCTTGCCCGTTACAGCGACGTGGTTTTAGACGTATCGGTCAAGAAAGAGGCCTGCCCTCTGGGGCTGGCTCCCACTGCTTCCACTACCGCGACCCTTGCTATGGCGGACGCGCTGGCAGTCTGCCTCCTTGAGTTGAAAGGGTTCAAAGAAAAAGATTTCGCTTTTTTTCATCCCGGGGGATCCCTGGGCAAGAGGCTTTTGCTTAAAGTAGAAGATATCATGCGCACCGGCAAGAATAACCCTGTGGTTAATGAAGACAGGATGGTTTCCGAAGTCCTGCTTAAGATAACCCAGGCGCGCGCCGGCTCAGCCACCGTCATAGACAAAAAAGGGAAACTGGTCGGTATTTTTACGGACGGGGATTTAAGAAGGCGCATCGAAATCGACCGCGACCTCACCCGCCGCAAGATAAAAGAAGTGATGACTAAGAACCCGATGGTAATTACCGTGGATAAGCTCGCGGCTGAGGCAATGCATTTATTGGAGACAAAAAGGATCGATGAGATACCGGTAGTGGATAAAAACCACAAGCCTGTCGGGCTTGTGGATGTGCAGGATCTTTTAAAAGCGGGCCTTGTGTAATGAAAGATTATTTTTCGGATAAGGCTGCCAAGGTAAAGGTATTGCTCCTGGACGTGGACGGTGTCCTTACCGACGGCAGGATAATCTACGATTCCCGCGGGCAGGATGTGAAATTCTTCGATGTCCATGACGGCATGGGAGTACACCTGTTGAAAAAAGCGGGGATCGCGACCATCCTTATCACTGCCAAGGGTTCCAAGGCGATAAAACCGCGGGCCAAAGATATGCAGGTAGATGCGGTATTCGAGGGCGTCTCCCCAAAGACCAGTGTCTTGGATAAGATCTTGAAAAAATACAAAGTGACAAGCGGGCAGCTTTGTTATGTGGGTGACGACTTAGTGGATATATGTATTATGCGCAAGGTTGGCTTTCCCGTAGCCGTGATAAACGCCTGCCCTGAAGTCAAGAAAGCGTCTGTTTATGTTACCGCCAGGTCCGGAGGCCGTGGGGCGGTCCGTGAAGTGGCGGAATTGATACTTAAAGCGCAAGGCAAGTGGGAAAAACTGATAGGATCATATGAATCCTAAAATAAGAGCGGCCGCAGTAATATTTTTGGCTTTCTTTGCTTCCAGTGCTTTCGCCCAGTCTCAGAGCCCGCAGGATGCCGATCAGCAGATCATGGATTTCTCGCTTTCCGGCTTCGGCGACCGCGGTAAGAAAAACTGGGACCTGTCGGGCAAATCCGCCGATATCGTTACGGATGACGTAAAACTTAACGATGTGGTGGGAAATATGTACGGCGATAAGGAGAACATAAAGCTTACCGCCGACAAGGGTAATTTTAACAAGGCCGATGGAAAAGTGCATCTTGAAAAGAACGTTTTGATCACTACTTCCGGCGGAGCGAAGCTTACCACGGATTCCTTGAACTGGGACAGGAAAAACCAGCTGGTAAGCACGAGCGACAAGGTGAATATAGAGCGCGACAACATGATCGCCCAGGCGCTGGGGGCGGTAGGCCATCCTAACCTGAACAAGGTCAGCCTTGAAAAGGATGTGGAAGTAAAAATCAATCCTGTCGCGGAAGACAAACTCAACAAGGCCGGAGTCAACAGGAAGATCGTTATTACCTGCGACGGGCCGATGGAGATAGATTACCAGCGCAACATCGCCACTTTTAACAAGACCGTAAAAGTGGACACGGAAGACGCGACTATATACAGCGATGTTATGGAAGTATACTTTACAAAATCCGCTGAAAAGCCCGATAAACCCAAATCAAGCGCGGCTGCGGCCATGGGCATGGGCACACAGGTGGATAAGATCAAAGCGTTCGGCAATGTAACCATAATCAGGGGAGATAATGTTTCCCAGAGCGATGAGGCTGTTTATACCGCTTCCGACGGCAAGATCACCCTTTCGGGAAAACCGAAATTAGTGATATATTCAGGCCAGGGAAAAGAACAGCATTTTTAGCGGGGGAAATGTTTTTTTGAGGTAAATTTTATGCACCTTCTTGAAATAAAAGGATTATCCAAGTCTTACGGCGGCAGGGAAGTGGTGAAAGGCGTGGACATGCTGGTCAAGCGCGGCGAGATCGTGGGGCTTCTCGGCCCGAACGGCGCAGGGAAGACCACTACTTTTTATATGGTGGTAGGCGTTATCCCTCCTAATCGCGGCAAAATTGTGTTCGATAACCAGGATATAACTTCGCTGCCGATACATGAGCGTTCGCGCTACGGAATAGGCTATCTTTCCCAGGAGCCTTCCATATTCAGGAAACTTACGGTCGAACAGAACATAATGGCGATCCTGGAAACCCTGCCTTTGGGCCGGAC
>JAQULD010000107.1 GCA_028719045.1 Candidatus Omnitrophota bacterium
CAAGGGCCACCAGGCGCGGAGAACGCATGCTTTCCAGCAAATGCCTTTGGATGTCCGGATCGACATTGGCGAGAAAAAGGTTCTTTATCCTTCTCTGGTGGTGAGGGATATTGGGCAGGAATTCCATAAGCACGCCCAGGTCTGTTCTGATCGTTATGGCGGAGTTAAGGTCGCCCTTGTATTCTCCGGTCCATTTGAAGGTCTCGGATTTACCTTTTATTATCGAAGTGGAATTTATTCCCCTCTCATTCAAAAAATCTATGTACCGCGCAGGGAAATCATAGCCGACAATCGCCACCAGATTAACCCCGGTAAAAAGCCGGCTGGACATGGCAAAGTGCACTGCCGAGCCCCCCAGCATATGCTTCCTCTCGCCGTAAGGGGTCTTTACCGTATCTAAAGCTACCGTGCCTAAAACAATAATGCTCATCTTATCAAAAGTAATGATACTATGGCTATAAAAATACAGTAATAGCCGAAATAATGGAATTTAGCCCTGTGCAAAATGATCTTAAGGAGCCAAAGCGCCAACAACCCGAAGAGGAAACTAAAAATAAAACCCGCTGCGAAATATTTTAATTCACCCTGCAGGGCGAAACCTATTTCTTTAGCTTCTAAAACCGCCGCTCCGATAACCGCGGGAATCGAAGCGAGAAAAGAAAAATTAAAAGCGGTATTCCTGTCGACCTTCATGAATAAAAGCGCGGAAATCGTCATGCCTGCGCGGGAAATACCTGGCACTATCGCCAGCCCTTGCGCCAGCCCTAAGGCGGCCGCGTCCGAAACAAACAGGTTCTCTCTCCTGCCCTTTTCAAATTTCCTGATCGCGATAAGTATTATACCGGTAAAGATCAAAGCGAATGAAACAAGCCTCGGGGAAGTGAATAATTTTTCGAAGAAATGTTTCCCGGAGACGCCGATAATCCCGGTGATCAAAGTAACAACCATTATAAGCGCCAGAGTCCTTAAGCTGCGCAGCGCTTTGATTATGTCCTTATGGAAAAACACGAGCATCGAAAGCACGGTGCCCAGGTGTAAAACCACCGATAAAGAAATCTCTTCGCCCGATATCCCCAATAATTTCTGCGCGAGCACCAGGTGTCCGGAGCTGCTGACCGGGAAAAACTCGGTAAACCCCTGGATTATGCCTAACAGTATATATTTTAACATATTTATTCCTTGTAAACTTCGGAAATCGCCAAATCCACAATATCCGGGTCCCAGCTGTTTGCTATAAGCTCCCGCCTGACCGCACCGGCATCCGCCCCGGCTGATTTTTTCGAAGCGATAAAATTGGCCAGTATGCCCAGATTATATCTTTGGGTACGGTCCAATACATTTTCCACTTCTATTTCTTTTTCCGGCCTGTTAGCTAAATACGCGGCTAAAGCGAAAACCAGAGGCAAAACCAATACAAGCAGGGAACTGATAAACAGGTAAGCCGAACTCTTGCTTAATATGTAAGCGGCAACACCCCAGAATACATCGAATATGTAATGGGCCACGAGCAGCGGGATCAGCCCGTACCTTAAAAATATGAAGCCGAATAAAAGCCCGATCAAGCTGACCTCTATTCCCCTAAACCAGACGGGGAATATGGCGTATTCGGAATGGCCGAATCCCCAGATAAGAGACGCCAAAAGCACTGCCAGGACGGTATTCTTCAGGAATTTCTTAAAAAAACTTATCCCGAAAAGACGGAACACTATTTCTTCGTTAAGGCTTGCCCTTGCCCCTATTACGAACGCGCTTATAAAGGGGAGGAATGCCGAAGACATCTGAGTAAGCTTCATCCTCTCTTCCCAGACACCCAGGTACTTCTGGCCGAAATGGAATATGGAAGACTGCGCCCCCAACAATATAAAAAATAATAAATAGCCGAGCAATATGGCCCTTGAAACGTTCCTGCTGTAAAAAGTGGATTTGATGTAGTGCAACAGCGTATTATTCGGTTTTCCGGGAAAACTCTCCTTGAACAGGGACTCGCCTGCCAGTCCCGGGAGCATAAAAGCGGCGCTTAAAAATAAAAGGTTGATCACCGACCTTATAAGATACAAGCCGATAAACGAAGAAATATAGGTGCTGGTCGGATAATTGGCGACCACGCTTTGCATATTATTTAAAATATAAATAATATGTATCGCCACGAAAAAAACCACCAGATAGAAAAACCAGTTCTTGCAGATGCGCACGACCAGAGTCTGCCTTCTCCTTATCACTATTACGATCGAAGCGGTCAAAAGCAGGGTAAACAACAGGAAAGAAAAACTGTAAAGGTATTCCCCAAGGACAAACTGGTTTTCGACATAACGGTGGAATTTTTCCGGGGTATCCAGCCTGCTTTTATAAAATTCCCTGACCTCGTTCCCGGAAATAGTGGCTTGCGTCAAAAGTTTTGCCCCGCCCTCGCCCTTCTGCCAGGGTATATACACGCCTTTCTCCTCCCAGGAAAAAGTATAATCGACCCTTTTCTCATAGCGTTTTACTTTCTCTTCGTGCAAGTCGTATTTTGCCGCCTCAAAACCGTAGGTCTTGCGCAGGAAATCCTCCGCTTTTTTTCTCGCGGCGTCTTTTTCGGGGCTGTCCCTTTGTTCAGTGTCGTCAATAAGATGCTGGAAATCAAGTATCTCCCCTGTCTTCGGGCTTAGCTCAATTATGTATTCCTCTTTGGCAAGCTGTTTAAAGAACCGTATCTTCCAGGAGAATATCTCGTAGCCGTGTTCTTGGATAAAAACGTCCTCGCCTTTAAAGCCGAGCATTTTCTGCAGGTAACGGTCAGCCCAATCATCGTTATTAAATATGATATTTGTAAGGTATTCTTTGGGGTTTACTTTCAGTTTTTCAAGGTATGACTTCGCGTTCGTTAATGCGGTATTCCTGTCTATGGAAAAATTAGAGATTTCGAACTTGGGGTATTCGAATTTATGCCAGAGGCCTAAACCGAGGAGGGAAAGCAGGATAAATAAAAACCATTCCTTAAGGGGGATCTTCATCTTAGCCGTTCTGTTTTCTCAAAAATTCTTCTAAATCTTTAGGCAAAGGCGCGGATACCTTTACCGGCTGTCCTGTCACAGGATGCGGGAACTCCAGGATTTTCGCGTGCAGGCAAAGCCTTTTTGCCCGGAGCGCGTAGTCTTTCCTGAAAGCGAATTTACTTTCTCCGACTAGAGGGTGGCCTATCTGCTTAAAATGTATCCTTATCTGATTGGTCCGGCCGGTAAAAGGAAAAATCTCAACGATAGAAAAATCTTTTTTTGTTTCCAGTACCGAGTATTTCGTCAAGGCAGGCGCTCCCTCTATGGCATTGCTGATCTCTCCATACCTCTGGGAAAGCTTACCCTGGATAAAAGCGACGTAAATTTTCCTTACTTTCTTCTGCCCGAACAAATCCATCATCTTTTTCTGGATGGATTTGCCCTTGGCATAAACGATCAAACCGGAAGTCTCCCTGTCCAGGCGATGGCATGGGTGGAGCCTGTAACTTACCCCTTTTTCTTTCGCGTCCTCGTCTAATATGCTTGTCAGCGTGCGGCGCTCGTTCCTGGGGCTCGGTATCACCAGAAGCCCGGAAGGCTTATCAACTATGAGGAGCCATTCATCCTCATAAACTACGGGGATATTCATACGATCTCAAGCATCCTGTCTATTGCTTTTCTTGCACGCTTACGTATTTCATCCGGCACCCTGACCTCTTCTTTTAATTCCTCCAGGGACCAGAGCACTTTTTCCTGAGTGGTACGTTTCATATTCGGGCAAACCGCCGCTTCCGAAGCCGGGTAAAATTCCTTGCCGGGATTGTCTTTTTTCAGCCTGTAAATAAGCCCCGCTTCCGTGCCCACGATAATTTCTTTTACGCCTGTTGTCTTGGCGAATTTGCACATCCCGCTTGTGGAAAGCACTTCATCCGCCAGGTCCAGCACAGCCGGCAGGCATTCCGGATGCACAATTACTTTTGCTTTGGGGTGGAACTGTTTTTCCCGTTTTATATCTTCGGGCAGTATTTTTACGTGCGTGGGGCAAAAACCGTTCCAGGCGATAAGTTTCCTGCCGGTCTTCCTGGAGACATAATCGGCGAGATATTTATCAGGCACAAAAATGATCTCTTCCCTGTCTTTAAGCGCGTTTACCACCGTTACCGCGTTCGTTGAAGTACAGCAATAATCAAGCTCCGCCTTTACTTCCGCGGAAGTATTCACATAACCAACCACTACAGCTTTAGGATGCTCTTTTTTAAGCTGCCTGAGCTGGGGAGCGGTGATCATATTAGCCATGGGACAGCCCGCGTTTTTATCCGGCACGAGCACTTTTTTATCGGGGCTTAAGATAGACGCGGTTTCCGCCATGAAATGCACGCCGCAGAAAACAATGACCTTGGCGTCTGTCTTGGCGGCCATGCGGCTTAATTCCAGGGAATCCCCCAGGTAATCAGCCACATCCTGCACCTCGGGAAGCTGGTAGTTATGCGCTAAAATCACGGCGTTGCGTTTCTTTTTAAGTTCTTTAATGCTTTTTTCCACATCCTGGCTATATAATTTTCTTATCATCTATTTAACCACTTTTTCTATTATCCCGCCGCCTAAGACCGTATCCCTGTCGTAAAGCACCGCGGACTGCCCGGGAGTTACCGCGAACTGCGCGGTTTTAAATTTTATTTTCATTTTCCTGCCGGAGATCCACACATCCGCCGGCATTTCCTTGTGATTATACCTTATCTTAACGCTTGCCGCAATCTTCTTTTTCAGCGGTTTTATGATGAAATTGGTTTCTTTCGCCACGAACTCGCTAGCCTCGGCATTTTCCTTTGCGCCAACGGTTAACCTGTTCTTTAAGGCGTCTATCTTTATCACGTACGCGGGAAAACCCAGGGCGATCCCCAGCCCCTCGCGCTGGCCTACCGTATAATAAGCTATGCCTTTATGGCCGCCTAATACATTACCGTCAAGGTCAACGACTTCCCCCTGCCGCATTTTGGACCCGCAATGCTTTTTCAGAAATCCCCGGTAATCTGTATCGGGAAGGAAACATATCTCCTGGCTGTCAGACTTGTCCGCCACAGGCAGGCCGAATTTCCTGGCAAGGGCCCTTACTTCAT